>JADFMZ010000063.1 GCA_022563615.1 Planctomycetota bacterium | reverse complement strand
GAGCAACGTGAGGCCCTGGCGGCGTTCACGGCGCTGTTGAAACGAGCGCCGATGAACAAGGGATTAGGGTCGCTCACGTAGACCAAAGGCACACGCGGGCGCAGGTTGGGCTTCGGTCCGCCGAGGTTGAGCGAGTCATAGCTGACGTTGGCGGTGCTGGCGAAATCGTCGCGCTTAGCCAGATCCTCATCCGGCAACGGTTCGGCGGGTATGGCGTTGCGGTCTGCGGGGCAAATAAAATCACCCGGCTTGGGGCCATGTTGAAGCTTGACCAGCAGGAACATGTGCCTGCTGTTGGACAGGAAGGGCCTGTCCGTCGGGCCGGAGGGCAGCCAACGGGCTCCGTCAACACAGCCGGCGTAGGGTAGGGCTCCGGCGAAGACTTCCTGATAGACGCTGGCGCCGCGAAAGATGGAACCGAGGTTGCCGGCGCACATGACCCGCTGGGATCGGCTGCGAAGGGTGGAAAGCCCGGGCCACAACGTGCCGATCAACAAAGCGATGCAGGCCGCCGCAGCCACGAACTCACGCCAGCGAAGGGGTGAGCGACCGAAGAGCCGGCCGCGAATCGACGAAGTGTCCGACTTAATCGTTGCATCGGCGGATTGCCGAACGTAACGGAGCGCATTGTCGGCCAGGTTCGCCGGCGCGGCCTCCACCTGCCACGAATCCAACGGCTGCAAGATTCGATCAAGACGATCGCTGCTCTTGCGCAATTCGGCATCCCGATCCAGCTCCTGCTCCAGCCACGCCTGGTCCTCGGTGGTGAGCTGTTCGAGGTGCAAATCCAGTAGCGATTCCTTGCGATCCGGTTTCTCTGGCGCCATTCCTGCTGATCCTCAATGCGTTAAGACGTCTTGTGTTTCATCTGATCGTCCACGGCCTGTTTGTAGTGTTCCGCGAACCAGGCCACCGCGGCGTGGAGACGGCTCTTGACGGTTCCCAGCGGGATGCCGACCACCTCTCCGATATCCTTGTAGGCAAACCGGTGGTAGTAGGCCAGGATAAGGGTCTCGCTGAGCTTGCCAGGCATCTGCTCGATAACGTCGCGTACGATTCGGCGTTTTTCATCCAGCAACAGTTCTTCATCCGGGGGAGTACCTTCGCCGGTGAGGAGATGAATGTATCGCTGTGTTCCTTCGGCGTCGTGACGGATTTGGGCGTCAAACGAAACCTCCCGGCGGCGAACGCGGCGGCGGATGTGGTCTCGCGCTTTGTTTGCTGCAATCGTGAAGAGCCAGGGCTTGAATCGCCGCGTCGGGTCGAAGCTATCTCCAGCCCCGTGGACCTTGAGGAAAGTCTCCTGGATGACGTCCTCAGCCGCCATCGCATCACCGGTGAGCCGCACGACAAACTGATACAATTCCCGGGAATGTCGCCGGACGAGCAAATCGAAGCAGGCTGGATCACCACGCAGGAACTCACTAAGCAACCTTTCATCCGTTGGCGCTTCCACGGCCCCATTGTATCCTTACGTGGCCGCTAGGTAACGGTTCAAAAAGCCCTTGGACCTACCGCCCAGCCGGCAGGAGGATTCCATTGCGGGAATTATCGGTCGACCGATCGCAGGGTGGCTGGAAGCCCCTTTCCGAGACCTTACGGCGGGTTTGGAGCCGTAGCGACCGCCGAGGATGGGTCAAGGTCGGGGCGGTAACGGCCTTGGGAGGGCTGATGATCCTCTCCGCCGCCGGCGCCGCCGGCTCGCCGCGAGCCCGACAAGAGGGAGGAACAGGCCTGCCGGTTGTCACTTTGGCCCATCCGCGAGTCGTCATCCTCAAATCCATGCGGGTGCTTCACCTGTTTGATGCCAAGCGGCTGATCCGTACCTACCCGGTCGACCTGGGGCGAACGCCGACGGGACAGAAACGCCTCATCGGCGACGACCGCACCCCACTAGGCAGGTTTCGGCTGGTTACGAAGAATCCAACGAGTCCGTACCACCGGTTTCTGGGGATTGATTACCCTGATTCGCGTGCCGCCCAAGAGGGGCTCGCGTTGGGGCTGATCTCTCCGGGAGAGGCGATCAACATCCATCGGGCGATCGAGTCGGGACGACGCCCGGCGTGGAGCACGGCGTTGGGCGGTGCGGTGGGCATCCACGGCCGGCGAATCGGGCAGGACTGGACGGGCGGCTGCATCGCCCTGGCCAATAACCATGTGGAAGAGCTTTATGTCGTCCTGCGCCTCGGCGATCCCATAGAGATTTTGCCTTGAACCCGCGCTTGCCGGGTTCGCACGGGACCACCGAACCGATGTCCCCTGATTCGAGTTTCAGGGGAACAAACCGACATCCCTGACACGACCCCAAAGAAGGTAGACAAGGCGAATGACCTGGGCTTCGGACCGTTTCTCGTCGGAGTCGCTCGGAGCGTTGACCGAGGCCTCGGCGGCGATCAATTCCACGCTGGACCTGGATGAAGTGCTGAGCCGGATCGCGGACGGCGCAGCCCGGGTCATGCGGGCCCAGGCCAGTAGCGTCCTGCTGTACGATCGGCGACGCAACAGACTCATTTTCGGCGCAGCGGTGGGAGAGCATGGGGCCAAGCTACTGGGGCGGGACTTCGACGCCCGCTTGGGCATTGCGGGGCATGTCCTCAAGACCGGCAAGCCGGAAAACATCGTGGAGGCCTCGAAACACCCCGACTTCTTTCACGGGATCGACGAGGCCATCCAATTCCAAACTCGGGGCCTGATTGCAGCGCCGATGATCCAGCGATCGGAAACCATTGGCGTGGTCGAAGTGCTGAACCGCGCCGATGGTCGCAGTTTCGACGACACAGATCTGGAACTGTTGAGAGTGTTTGCGGATCTCGCAGCCAGTGGCGCCCGCAACGCCCAGGCGCATGCCCGACTCAAGAAGCAGAATCTTGCCCTTCGCCAATCCCTGCTTTCGGACGCCGAGGTGATCGGCACGTCCAAGCCCGTTCGAGAGATGCTCGATCTGGCCAATCGCGTCGCGCCCACACACGCCACGGTTCTTCTGGCCGGGGAAACCGGGACCGGCAAAGAGGTGCTGGCCAAACATATTCACCGGGCGTCACCTCGTGCGGATCAGGCCTTTATCGCGGTGAATTGCGCGGCCCTGCCGGAAACTCTCCTTGAAAGTGAGCTGTTCGGGCATGAAAAGGGGTCGTTTACGGGTGCGACGGCGCAGCACATCGGACGATTCGAGCTTGCCGACCACGGGACGTTGTTCCTGGATGAAATCGGGGACATCAGTGCGTCCACGCAGGTCAAGCTGCTGAGGCTGCTCCAGGAGCGGACCTTTACGCGGGTGGGTGGAAACCAGACGCTAGCCTGCGATGTCCGGGTCATCGCCGCCACCAACCGCGACCTGAAAACCGCCATCGCCGAAGGCAAGTTCCGGGACGACCTGTTCTATCGACTCAACGTATTTCCCATTACCGTGCCTCCGGTGCGCGAGCGGCGAGCCGACATCCCGTTGCTGATCGAGCATTTCGTCCGACGCGCCGCAGCCGAACTGGCGCTGCCGATCCGCGAGGTGTCTCCCGCGGCACGAGAACTCCTGCAAACGTACGATTGGCCCGGCAACATCCGCGAATTGGCCAACATCCTCGAACGTGCTGTTCTGTTGTGCGACGGACCCGCCCTGTTGCCTTCCCATCTGCCGCCGGAAATGACCGGTAACCCGGAACGCCGATCCAGCCGGCGAAATGTTGGGCTGCGCGCCAACGAACGATCCATGATCCTCCAAGCCCTGAAAGACCATCATGGCAACCAGTCGGCCGCCGCTAGGGCGCTGGACATCAGTCGGGACAACCTGCGGTATCGAATAAAAAAATACGACATCGCCCGCGAAGAGATGGCTTAAACGTCTGCAAGAACGTGTTTCAGAAGTCACTCCGCCGTCCGAGCTACGACTACCGATGACCGGTTCTCGTTTGCGAAACCGGTCCGCTTCCTGACGGGCGCGGCTCTGGAGGAATCTTCTTGGGCAAAATCCAGGATATTCTATTCGCTACCGAGGCAGGCTCTTATTCGGCCAGCGCGATGGCGTCGACCTTGGTGACGCGCACGATTTCGTCGAGCGTGGTGAAGCCTTTCAAGACCTTGGACCACCCGTCTTCGCGCATGAGCTTGAATTGCTTTTTGCGAGCGACTTCGAGGATCTCACCGGCGGACTTGCGATGTACGATCATCTCCCGGATTTTCTGGTCGATGATGAGGAGTTCGAAGATGCCCAGCCGACCTCGATATCCCGTCTTGCGGCAATCGCGGCAGCCCGTGCCGCGAAAGAGTTTCTGCCCAGGGGGCAGCTTGAAATCGGATGGGATGTCCGAGGGATCGGGGGTGTATTCCTCCTTGCACTCCTTGCAGATTCGCCGGATCAACCTCTGGGCCAGCACGCCGCTGATCGCGCTGGAAACCAGGAATGGTTCGACGCCCATATCAAGTAACCGAGTATTGGCCGTCACCGCGTCGTTGGTGTGCAATGTGCTGAAGACCAGGTGGCCGGTCAGAGAGGCGTTGATCGCCACTTCCGCCGTTTCCAGGTCGCGAATCTCACCGACTAGGATCACATCCGGGTCGTGTCGCAGAAAGGAGCGCAGGCCGGATGCAAACGTCAGCCCGATATGCGGTTTGACCTGCACTTGTTGTATCCCATCCAGGTAGTACTCGATGGGGTCTTCGATCGTGAGGATCTTGATCTTGTCGGTTCGAATCGAGTTTAGCGCCGCATAGAGCGTGGTCGTTTTGCCGGAGCCGGTCGGTCCGGTCACCAGGATGATGCCGAACGGCTGCGAGATAAGCTTCTCCACTCCCTCCAGGGCTTCGCCGATCAACCCCAAACGGTCCAGCGAAATGAGCGTCGATTGCTTGTCCAGAATACGCATCACCACCGCCCCGCCGAACGCGGTGGGAATAATGCTTACGCGGATATCTATGTCCCGGTTCTGGGCCTTGATTTTGAATCCCCCGTCCTGGGGCAGGCGCTTTTCGGCAATGTTGAGGTTGGCCAGGATTTTGATGCGGCTGACGATGGCTGCGTGAAACCGGCGAATCTCCGGCGGAACGTTGGTCGTGTGCAGCACGCCGTCTATGCGGTAGCGAATCTTCAGGTCGTTCTCATACGGCTCCACGTGGACGTCGCTGGCGCGGTCGCGAATGGCCTCGAGCAGAATCTCGTTGACCAGCTTGACGACGGTCGCCTCCTGGGCCTGCTCGATCAGGTCCGCGTTGTCCGGATCGATCTCGCCGATGACCTCGACTGCGGACACGCCGATCATGGCCTCGACGGTTTGGCCGCCGACTCCGAAGTGCTGCTTGATCACTCGCGAGATGTCCTCGCTTGTGGCCAGCACCGTTTCGATTCGGGCCCCCATCAGCATGCGCAGCTCATCGAAGGCGTACAGGTTGAAGGGGTTGGTGGTGGCGACCCGAATGGTCCCGTCGTGGCGATCGATGGGGATGACGCGATCACGATGGACGAGCTTGGAGGGCGTCTGGCGCAGCAGCTCGGCGTCGATCTCGATTTCACCCAGGTCCACCAGTGGGATCGAGAGCTGTTCGCTGTAGATGCTCAGATAATCGCGCTCGGTGATCGATCCCAGACGAACCAGGCAGTGCTCGATTCGTTCGGAATGCTTCTTCGAGCCACGCGCCTGTTGCAGTTGCGTCGGTGTGATCTTCTTGCGTTGGACTAGTGTGTCGCCGAGGGCCACGTTGTCACCTAACCTCAGAGCCGTCCCAAAAAAACCGATTGGATGGTTTGGACCGGGGCCGCTTGGACCCACCCCTCGCTTATACACGGTCCCGGGGTGGTGGATTCACCCCTCGATCCAGGTGGCAAGCATCGCATGGTCCACGTTGACCATCGGTTGTTGCGTTCCGATTCCGGATCGCGCCTCGAGGCAGCCTGCTTGCCCGCCGTACACCCATAGCTTATCGTCCGCCGAGGTAACCGGACGTTGCGATATCCGGCCCGAATCCTGATCGGCGGCCGCGCCGGGGCGATTGCCGGTTGGCGAGGAGCAGCTATTGGCGAGCCACCAGACCCTTGCATCCCGCTATGACGCCGCGCTGGCCACTCTCCAAGGGCGCGGGCAGAACCACGTGGTGCGCTGGTGGGATGAGCTCGGCGTCCGGGATAAGGAGCATCTTCTCGGGCAAATCGAGGCCGTTCCCTGGGACGTGCTCGATCGCCTTATCCCGACGCACGTGCAGTCCGAACCGCATGGCCGCATTCCAACCGATCTTCGCCCGGCGCCGGTATTTCCCTCCACTCCCAACGGCGATCAGGAAAAACTCTACGCCACGGCCAGCCAGCGCGGCCGGGAGCTGATCGCCGCTGGAAAGGTGGCGGCCTTCACTGTGGCCGGCGGGCAGGGAACGCGGCTCGGATTTGACGGCCCCAAAGGCGCCTTGCCGGTCACGCCGATCGGAGGGCAAACGCTCTTTGAACTCTTCGCCGATTCGATCCAGGCTGCGCGTCGCGCGTTCGACTGCTCAATCCCCTGGTACGTGATGACCAGTCAGGCCAACCATCAGGCAACGGTCCGGTTCTTCGAGGAGCACGATTACTTCGGCCTGCCGGAAGAAGATGTCGCGCTATTCGAGCAGGGCATGTTGCCGGCGCTTGATTTCAAGGGTCGATTGTTGCTTGACCGCAAGGACGGTCTGGCTCTTGCGCCCGACGGCCACGGGGGATCACTGAAAGCTTTGGCACGCAGCGGAGCACTGAGCGACGCCCGTCAACGAGGCTGCTCGATCCTTTCCTACTTCCAGGTGGACAACCCGCTGGTCAAGCCGTTCGATCCGCTGTTCATCGGCCTGCACGCCTCGACGGGTTCGGAGATGTCAACCAAGGTGACGCGCAAAGCCGATGACCTCGAACGCGTGGGTAACCTTTGTTTAGCCGACGGCAGGCTGACGGTTATCGAATATACCGAGTTTCCTCAGCACCTGGCCGGCCAGAAGAACCCGGACGGTCGTCGCACGTTCGACGCCGGCAACATAGCCATCCATTTGCTTGACGTGAGCTTTGTCGAGCGATTGGTTGCCGAGTCGTTGGACCTGCCGTTTCGCCGCGCGGAAAAGGTCGTCCCGTACATCGATGAGTCCGGACGGCGCGTCGAGCCGGACAAGCCCAACGCCGTCAAGCTCGAAAAGTTCGTTTTCGACGCGTTGCCGCTGGCCAAGAACCCTCTGGTGCTTGAGGTGGAACGAGCGGAAGAGTTCTCCCCGATCAAAAATGCCGCCGGGGTGGATAGCCTGGAAACGGCGCAGCGCGCCCAGATCGCCCGCGCGTGCCGCTGGCTGGAGTCTGCGGGTGTGGCCATCCCTCGCAAGTCGGATGGAACGCCGGATGTCACGATCGAGATCGCCCCGTCGTTCGCCCTCGATGCCGGGGAGATTCAATCCAAACGGGACCGCCTACCGCTCCTTCGACCCGGCGGGTCGTTCTATCTTCAATGAAGGTAGAACCCAGCTCGGTTGCGAGGTTAAGGCACTCTAACCAAACCGAGCCGCAGGCATTTTAGAAAAGGCCTGCGCGAACGTCGGAGTGTCGAGGTCGCTTCGAAACACATCTTGTTTGACAGTCTAAAACTGGTTCCAAAGCCACTGGTTGGTGACCTCGTGGTGGAACATGATCTCTTCCTTTTTGATCCTGGCGCCTAGTTCCTTCGGGCATCGGTCGGCGGATTTCTGCTTGAGCTCGACGTACTTGCCGTGGGCCTCTTCGCCGAGAATGTCCACGGCCAGGCGACTCGTCTTGAACAATCGGATCGCATCGTGAATGTTGTCCGGCAGAAACCGAGTGCGATAGCGTTTTCCGTCGTTGTCGGCCTCAGGCAGCGGACCCTCCAGACCCGTTCGCAGCAACGTGTAGCAAAGTAAGTAAGGGTTGGCATCTGGGGAAACCGACCTGAACTCAATTCTCGCCGTCTGCTCGTTGCCTAATGGCACGCGGATCATGGCGGCACGGTTTGTCGCGGAAGCCTTGATCTGATTCGGGGCTTCAAAATTGGGATCGAGCCGACGATAAGCGTTCACGCTGGGGTTAAGCACCAGGCAGATGTCCGTAGCGTTGTTCAGGATACGGTCGATGAAGGTCCAGGCAAATTCCGAAATGCCGTCTTGCCCATCCTTGTCGTAGAACAGGTTCTTGCCGTCGCGGTTGAGCGACATGTTGCAGTGCATGCCGTTGCCGTTAATACCGGCGACGGGCTTGGGCAGGAAGGAAGCGGTCAGGCCCATCGAGCCGGCCACCTGGCGGCAGGTCAGCTTGTAGAGGTTGATCTGATCCGCAGCCACCACGGCCTCGCTGTAGCTGAAGTTCATCTCAAACTGCGACGGCGCGACCTCGGGATGATCTTTCTCGTTGGACAAGCCCAGGGCTCGCTGCGCCTCGGCCGATCGATCGATGAACTGGCGTAACGGGTCTTGTGGAAGCGAGTGAAAGTACCCGCCGATGGAGATGAATTCGAAGCATCCCGATTCGTAATATTTTTTCTCCGCATCGGTTTCCCGAAAGACGAACCCCTCGATCTCAGGCGCGACGTAGAGGGAAGTGTTTTCGTTGCGGTGCAGTTCATCGGTTAGCTGGCGAAGCCGGGAGCGGAAATCCATCGCATAGGGCGATCCGTCCTGCCCGAGCACTTCGCCGAAAACGATGACCTTGCCCGGCCCGAAGATATCCGCAGGCAGCCAGTAAAACGCAGGCCAATCGATGGACAGTTTCAGGTCCGACTCGCTGATCTGCGAAAACCCACGAATGGACGATCCGTCGAACGTAAGGTTGTCGGCCGAGCGCAGCAGGAACTTCTTGTCGTAGTCGAGCATGTGGAACCGGCCCTCAAGATCGGAAAAGCAGACGGTGACGGCCTTGATGCGTTTCTCGTCAGTCAGATACTTGCGGCGAGCCTCCTCGATCGTGCGGCGGTCGACCCGCTCAAGCCGCTGGCGCTTGGCTTCGAGGTTCAGCTCCTCGAGGTCGTCATAAGGGATCATGAGAAAATTACGAAGGTTGGCAGCTTCCAATTTGTCCATCATCACTTTACGGTGCTCCTTGGCAGTCTTATTATTTTCTTATCTTCGGATATTTTATATTATATTCATGTGGCTGTCAACTAAGTTATCATCAATTTAATATAAACCATTCCGTTGGTCGTCTTGTCAGATGACCAAAATGCCTTCGATGGGTTATTGTTGACAGTGTGGAGAGGTGACAGTAGGGTGCGACAAAGGGAGTGTAGGTGGATGCAGGGCCCCAGCGAGTGGCCCTTTTTTTGTGTCCCGGAGTCAGCGCGCCGGCTGTTTGCAGCCGGTGAGATTCAGGGGTGTGGACGCGCAGCATGAAAACGATGAATCGGGCCCATACGTGTGTCTTTGGCCTGGGTTGGGGCGACGAAGGAAAGGGTAAAATCGTTGATCTGCTCTGCCCGTCCTTCGATGTCGTCGTGCGATACAACGGGGGAGCCAACGCCGGACACACGGTTTGCGTGGGGCCCGAAAAGTTTGCACTGCACCTCCTGCCGACCGGGGCGCTTCACGCAAACGTGGTTTCGGTCATCGGCCCGGGGGTCGCGGTTGATCCGATCCAACTCGTTCAAGAAATCGATCAATTGTCGCAGCGAGGGATCGATGTTTCGAGCAGGCTGAAACTGAGCGACCGGGCGCATCTGGTCTTAGCCTATCACAAGCTGGAGGACCAACTCAGCGAACGAGCCGCCGGTGCAAGCGAACGCATCGGCACCACCGCACGCGGCATCGGACCGTGTTATGCCGACAAAATGAAACGATCGACGGCGGTACGGGTGGCCGACCTGGTTTACGATTCGGACATTGATGATCGGATTCGCAAGCTGGTCGGCGCACGCAAAGCCCTTTTCCAATCCTTGTACGGTGACGATGGCGGATTGGATGCCGATGCCGTTGTGTCCGATCTGGCGGCGGCGCGACAGCGACTGTCGGCCACAGTTTGTGACACGACGGTGTTCCTGCACGAAGCGATGGCGGCAGGGAAGATCGTTTTGTTTGAAGGAGCCAACGGCATCCTGTTGGACGTGGACCACGGCACTTACCCCTTTGTCACGTCAAGCAGCACAGGGCCCCACGGCATTGGGGCGGGAGCGGGAGTTCCTTCCGGACACCTGGGGCGGATCATCGGCACGATCAAGTCCTATGCCACGCGTGTGGGATCGGGGCCTTTTGTCTCGGAGCTGAAGGATAAGACGGGCGACCGAATCCGCGAGCAGGGTCGAGAATTCGGCACGACTACGGGCCGGCCTCGCCGGTGTGGGTGGTTTGACGCCGTCGCAAGCCGCCACGCAGCCGCGATCGCGGGCGTGACCGACTTGGCCTTGTTGCATCTGGATACGTTACGCGGATTCAACGAAATCGGAATCTGTACGGGGTATCGGCTGGATGGACGGTCGATCTCCGCGCCACCGGCACTGGCGCAGGATCTGGAGCGTACCGAGCCGATCCTGGAAATGGTCCCCGGATGGCATGAGGATTTGCAGTCGATCCGGCGTTTCGAGGATTTGCCGGAAGCGACGCGTCGGTATATCGACCGAATCGAATCGCTGGTCGGTGTTGCGGTTTCGATTGCGGGTGTGGGCCCGGATCGATCACAAATTCTGGTTCGCGGTCCCCTGGCCGACGTGATTCGCATTCCCGAATCGACGACCCTGTAGCCTCGCTTGGGCCAGGGGCACGGTTCTGCGAGTGTCGGCCTTCTTCCAAGAAACTCGCTTTTTGATTGGACGTGCAGGCGCCATGGCGACCGAACCGCCCGTTGACGTACGATTGCTCCTTGGCCTGTCCCCTGAGCAGTTTCCGCGTCACATCGCGATCATTATGGACGGCAACGGTCGATGGGCCGAGGGTCAGGGGCAGCCGCGCCTGTTCGGGCATCAATCCGGTGCGAAAAATGTCCGCGTCATCGTTACGCACTGCGCCAAGCTGAAGATCGAGGCGCTGACACTGTTTTGCTTCAGCACGGAAAACTGGAAGAGGCCGAGCCATGAGATCGACTTCCTCATGGACCTTTACGTTCAATATCTCATCGCCGAACGCAAGACGATCATGGACAACGACGTCCGGTTTTTGCACATCGGCCGCCGCACCGGGTTGTCCGACGCCGTCCTTGCGGAAATGGACCGGACCGTCGAGATGAGCCGAAAGAACAAGGGCTTGCAACTGTGCCTGGCCCTGAACTACGGCTCGCGCGACGAAATCATCGACGCGGTGCGCCGGATCGCTCGGGACGCGCTCGATGGCAAGATCAAGCCGGAGGAGATCGACGAGTCCACGGTCTCCAATTCCTTGTATACAGCCGGCCTGCCCGACCCGGATCTGTTGATCCGAACGGCCAACGAGCGACGATTGAGCAACTTTCTTTTATGGCAGATGAGCTACGCGGAGATTCATGTCTGCAAGAAGCTTTGGCCGGAGTTTACGCCGGAAGATCTCGACGCGGCCATCCAAGACTTCGCAAGCCGCGAACGACGGTTTGGAGACGTAAGCGCCCCCGGCGCGGAGCGCACCCGTTAGTCGATGATTGCCTAACGTTTAGAGTCAAGCAACTTGTAGATCGCGCTCCCGCCGGCAAGCGCGTCC
>JADFMZ010000392.1 GCA_022563615.1 Planctomycetota bacterium | reverse complement strand
CGATTGCCGGCTTGTACGGGCTGGTGGAGTCGGGCCGCATTGTTCATTCCGACCCAGACAGCAGCACGCAGGTTGGGATCGAAACTCTATCGGGGCTGTTGACGGGCTTCATCGAGAGTATCCCCGGGACCGACGCCGGCCTGATGATCTGGCTGGAGCTGGTCAAACCCCGGCTGACCGAGCACGCGATGTCTGGATCGAAGTTGTCCGAGGCCTTGGGTCTTGAGGCTGGTGCTTTCGACGGTTCTTTACCGCCCGTTCGTACGCAGGATGAGGATCTGATTGTCTTCGTGAAAGACTTCATGGTCCTGAACGAGGCGAAACCGGACTTCCGGCGGTTGGCGAAGTGGCTGGAGCGCGAAGGTCTGCGGGGCATGAGCCTTGCGACGGTTCACACATTGTCGCCATCCATTCATGTGCAATCCCGGTTTTTCGCGCCGAGCGTCGGCATTGATGAGGATGCGGTGACCGGCAGCGTGCACGGCCCGTTAGCTTCCTATCTGGTTGCGCGCGGATTGGTCCCGATGCACGACGGGTTGGCGGGTTTGAGCTGCGTGCAGGGTAAGGCCGGCGGCCGCGCGGGGCTCGTTCATGCCCTCGTGCGATCGGAAACGGACGGAACCCACAACGTGCGCATCGGCGGGCAAGCGGTCATCACCATGCGCGGCACGCTGTTGTGATGTGGCCGGCATTGCGCTCCGACCGCCGAGGCGACCACGGCGCCGGTCGGCTCGGGAGTCGCATTGGACATCTTTGGCGAAAAAAAGGGGGTTCCGGCTTGACGCAATCGGCCGACAAATTAAGAATCCTTGTTGGAGCGGCGGGGCTCGGGTCCGCGTCGAAGGTGCGCTGATGTGACGATTCCGATCCAGTCCGCCCCGGAGAGGAGCTGTCGCGTCTCAACGACATTAGCAAGGTGCATCGTGTGCCTGTTCGCCGGATGGATCATCGGCGTCATAGTCCGGTAATGTTCGGCTCGCGGGTGGCTGATCGTCGTGGAAACGGTAGGGAAACGATTATTCTCCGCTACTCCATTGTGCAACGGTCTGGCGGGAGTCTGGTTCTTGGAGTCGTTAGGCCTTTGAGTTCAAGGTTGTCAGAAAACCGGGTTCTACGGGCTACCCGTAGTAGAGTAGAGCCGGTTTTTCCAATCGGTCGTTACTGCACGCGGTCACGCGTTGCCGATGTTTGAGCAAGTGAACGAATCGCCGCCAGAGTCAGAGTCATCGTCCCTTCGGGAAGGGGAGGACCGTTCGGCGCAGCCGCAGCCGGCGGCGCACGAAGCCTCGACGGCTCCTCCTGCGCCACCGACACTGTCGTTGATGGGTCGATTGTTTGCGGTCCCGTTTCTGATTATCGGCAGTATCGTGGGCGGGGCGGTCCTGGTGGTGTTGTTGTTTGCGGGTCCGGCTGCACCGCAACCGCGCAGCATTGAACAACTCGTTCAGGCGCTGGAGACGACCGCCGGGGGGCGAAGCCTGGGTCTGTTGCTGCCGCGCGACAAAGAGCTGTGGCAGGCCGCCCAGGAGTTGAGCATCCGGCTCCAGGAAAAGGGCGAGGAGCCGGAGCTGACCGAACTCCGGCTGCAATCGCTAGCCCGGCGCCTTAACGCAATTGTTGAAGGTGATTTTTCGCAGCTTCAACGAACCGACCTGAGCGGGACTGTTCGCGACCGGTTGTCAAAGCGGCTGCAGTTTTTGCTTCGCGCGCTCGCCCGCACGGAGCAGCCCCTCGTGGTGGACGCGTTGATTGCCGTAGTGCGAAGCGAAGAGGAATTCCTTTCGATGCTGGCGACTAAGCAGCTCGCCGAGTTGCACGGGTTGCCGGAGGCCCGGCGGGCGATCGCGCCTATTCTCGAAAACCTGAAAGGAGCCGACGGACCCGCCTCGAAGTTGGTGGCCTGCACCGTGCTGTCGGTGCTGGCCGGGGCGGATGACCGGGAGGTCATTGCCGCATTGAGGTCGGCGCATGCGGCGGCGGATGGCGAGGTGCAATGGTCGGCGGCGCTGGCGCTGGCCCGGCTCGGGAGCAACGCCGGCCGATCCACGCTGATGGATCTGCTGGATCGATCCTATTGGGATTCGGGGAAACGGTACCATACGACGGACGACCAAGGGGGTACGCGGCGGTTTACCATGCCGCCTCAGAGGGTGGATGAGGTTTTGATGGCCGCCATGGATGCGGCCTCGCACTTGGACGATTCGGAGATCTGGGAGATGATTAAGCGGTTGGAGTCGGATCGGTCGCCTTCGGTTCGCGGCCATGCGGCGAGTGTCTTGAAGAGTCGGACGTGACATGCTTGTTGCCTCGGCGATTTCGTGTAGTTGTGAGGGGCTGGAGTAAGCTCTATTTTCCCGTAGCGGTCGAATCTCGGTTTTTTCCGCGAGATGGCCTCGAAACAGCGATTCACAATAGACTAGAAAGCTCTGAAGGTTATGGCGACTACCAAGCAGATTACGAAAGTCTGGATCGTAGATGGTTGTATCGTCTGCGATGCTTGTGAGACGACGGCGCCGGATGTGTTCGACGTGCAGGAGGACGTGTGCGTGATCCGTCCCGAGGCGCTGGCGCCCGAATTCACGCAACCGCGAAGCGAATCGATCCTGGATGCGGCGGAGGAATGCCCGGTTGACGTGATCAAGTTCGACACGGTGTCGGTGGAGGCGAGCAAGGCGCCGGCGGCTGCCCCAGCCCCCGCTAAAGCAGCCGCCAAACCCGCCCCGAAGCCGAAGGCTCCTGTTGCCGACGCGGCGGCGAAGGCGCCGCAGGCCGGAAAGGCGCCGCAGAAAATCGCAAAGGCGTCAATGGCCGGCGAGCCCGATCCTGCCATTGCGGCGCTCTTGCGCGCGGCCACCACGCGAGGCGGTAACGCCGGGATCGTTCGGAAAACCGATCCCTCCGATTCGCCGATCGAAGCGTGGAAGAAGAAGGATCCCCGCGATCTACCACCCGATGCGCGGCAAGCGAAGGTGCTGGAGGCTGCCAAAAAGGTTCGCCAGGATCCGGAGCGGTCTCGGCGCGAGTTTATCAGCCAGGCTGCGGTCACGGTCGGGTGGGTGGCTTTTGGAGTGGGGACGGGCGTGGCTGTGGGACCGGCATTTGGCCGGTTCATGATGCCCAACGTGCTCGAAGAGCCGGACCCGCGCGTCCGACTCGGAAAGCTTCAGAAATACATCGCAATGGCCCCCGGGGAGGTCAATGAGGACTACAAGCCCCAGGGAATCTGGATGATCCGCGAGGAGGAGCGGATTGCAGCGTTGAACATCATCTGTACGCACCTGGGCTGCATCCCCAACTGGCTTCCCAACGATCGGAAGTTCAAGTGCCCGTGCCA
>JADFMZ010000391.1 GCA_022563615.1 Planctomycetota bacterium | reverse complement strand
GGGCCGCACGATTCGCACGCGCGTCGTGCCGTCGATGCGCGTGCCGCAGAGTATCTTCATGAACAGCTTGTGCTTGTCCTGTTTGATCCAATGCGTCGTACGCCGGCCAGCGTGTCCTTGCCTGCTCGCCGGAGGAACCCTCTGAATCACCGTTCCGCCGTGGCAATCGCGCAGGAAGAAGTCGTGCGGTTCGCGGGTACTCCCCTTTTTCGGGTAGCAGGTCAGGATCGTCGTGGACAGGAAATACGCCCCGCCGATGTCGGCTCGGTGACGCAGCTTCCGGTAGAGTCCGTCGAGCCATTCGGCGAAGGGTTCGGCTATCGTGCCGCGTAGTCCGTACACGGCGCGCCGGGTCTGCTCGCGGCGCTCCGCCGCCTCGACGTACAGCCTCCGCACGCGGTCGGCCTCGGCCCGGCTCGCCCACACATGTCCCTGCGCGCCGACGATCCGCAGGACCGTCTCAGGTATCGTCCTGTAGAGCGTCTCCCGCATCTGCGTGTCGGCGAGGTCTTTGCTGTCGCCTGACGCCCTGTCGTAGAGCGTGCGCACCGCTTCCTCGGCGAGGTCGAGCGGCTTGTGCCGGTCCAGGACCAGCGCGCGAACCAGTCTCCTTTCGCGGCATCGGCGTTCGCCTTCGTCGAGCGGTTGCGTGCAGAGTCTTGTCATGGTCCAGCCGCCGTAGTCGAATGCGTCCGCCTCGGTCGAGGCGTCCCTGCCGCCCTTGCCGGTTTTCGAGACACGCAGCTTCCTCGACATGGGCGGCAGACGTTTCGCCTCGGCGAGCGCCGTTCTCCACTTCGCGGGTGTGTTGTGGTTGGCGACTTGATCGAAGCACTCCCACACCGAAAGGCCTGCAAACCTGCGCTTCCCGACGACGGTGGACACATGGTCGCGCACCCGCTGGTGCCGGCCGGGCAGGCGAAGCCAACCGCCGCCGCATTCCTTCCTGTGGGTGGGGCCGTTGTGAATCGCCGCCTGGGGGTAGGCGTCGATCTTCGGCTCGCTCACCTCCGACGGCCAGACCTTCGCCCCGACGGCACGCACGCGGTGAACCACGAGATGGGCTTCGGTCGAGTCCACCGGCTTGTCGAGCGGCACCCAGATGTGCCATCCGCCACCGCCGCTGTCCTCCACGACGCACATGAGACCGAGCCTGTCCCGGACGAACCGGAAGATCGCGTCGCGCGCGGCCTTGGTGACCCTCTCCGGGATTCTGTCGCCGTGGTTGTCGATGTCCCACGCGATCCATTTGCACGTGTTCTCGGTCGAGATGGAGTGGACGCCGAGGGGCATGCCCTTGTTCAAGGTGAACATCTGGCGGATGTGGCGTTTGAGGTCGGTCCTGCTCAGAATCCTCTTCTTGCCCGCCTTCTTGGCGTTGGCCACCTCGGTGTCGCTCGGCCCGGTGCCATTCACGACCTTGCCATCCTTGATCCAGTGGATGCCCCACCTGTCGGTGCGGTTGACGAGACGATGTTTGATGAGACGTGCAGCCCTGTCGATCTCGTCGGCGAGTGGATGTTTCCGCTTGGTGGCCATGATAGGGATATCGGCTGACCGAAAGCGCGCATCGAGAACAGTAGCTGTTCCACCAGCCCCCAACGCACGAAAACGACCACCCCTATGCGCAGGGCCAGCGCGCATAGATGGGTAGTTTAGGCGGTCTGGCGCGATTGGTCGTCATCGGTTATATCCTCTGCAAGCTCGCCGACTGGACTGGCGGGGGTTTGTTGCAAAAGGAGTCTACCGATGGCCAATACTGATGTCTGCTTGGATTCAATTGTCAAACACTTCGAGTCGCTGCCTGATCCTCGTCATCAGCGCAATCGGCGTCACTTGCTGATCGATGTGATCACCCTTGCGGTGTGCGGAGTCATCGTGGGTTGCTCGGGTCCGTCGGCCATTGAACGGTGGGCCAAAGCAAAGAAAGATTGGCTGAAGGAATTGCTCGCGCTGCCAAACGGCATTCCGTCGCGCGATTGTATTCGTCGCGTACTTTCCGCGCTCAAACCCGAAGCGTTTCAAACTTGTTTTCAATCGTGGATGATGAGCTTGGTGAGCGAAGATAATAAGATGCGCCCCACGATCGCCATCGACGGCAAGACGATGCGTCGCTCTCATGATCGAAGCCATGGGCTTGGCCCGTTGCATCTGGTCAGCGCCTGGGCAAGCGAACACGGCTTGGCGTTGGGACAGGTTGCGACCGAGGAAAAGTCTAACGAAATCACTGCGATTCCAGAGTTAATCGATCGAATCGACGTAAGAGGCTCGATCGTTACGATCGACGCGATGGGCTGCCAAAAGGCAATCGCCAGGAAGATCGTGGACGCCAAGGGGGACTATGTGCTGGCCGTAAAAGACAACCAGCCGAAGTTACACGAAGCGATCAAGGAGTTGTTCAGCAATGAGCGTCAAGAAGATTTGCTGAAGATCCCACATCGGCAACATCACACATCCGAGAAAGGTCATGGCCGTAGCGATGAACGATGTTACGTGCTGGCGAAGATTCCTCGCAATGCTCATTGGAAAGATGCGTGGCCCGGTGCGACGGCGGTCGGCATGGCGGTTCGTGTGACGCAAAAGAGCGACGGAACTACGAGCCGCGACGTGCGTTACTTCATCACCAGTTGTTATCTGAGTGGCAAGCGTTTCGCCCAGGCGGTTCGTGGCCATTGGGGCATCGAGAATTCTCTGCATTGGGTTCTTGATGTGACCTTTGACGAAGACCAAAGTCGCACACGCAATCGACGCATGGCGGACAATCTTTCCTGGCTTCGCCGCTTCGCCATCAGCCTGCTCAAGCACCATCCCTCAAAGCACAGCATCAAGGGGAAGAGCCAAATCGCCGGCTGGAGCAACGAGTTCTTGATGCAAGTCCTTACGGCGCAAGGGGTTTAATGTGCGCTGGCCCTGTTCGATGGCCGGACCCACTTCCCGGGCAAGGAGAAACTACGGCGGCATACTTGACTGGGCTACATGTTCTCGCAACTTCTTTATTCGCCAGCACTTATCAGCGAAAACGCCTCCAGCCTCAGGCGGTCGCCAGCCACGAACCCAAGGTTGCGAACACGCCACCCAACACTCGCGTCGTTGCCCGATTTCGCAATATTCGCGTCGAAACCGACTCCGGTTGATCCTGCTGTGGTAGAAAAAAGCCGCCGGTTGCCAATTAGTCGGGCTGGTTGGTCCGATAGGTAGAGTATGCTCAGGCATCTGTATCAGTTGACAAAGAACCGCATCGGAGGCTCGGTGTTGCCGTTGGAGTTGATCGTCTTCATCACCGAGCGCTGCCCCCTCCGCTGCGAGCATTGTTTTATCGAAGAGTTCCAAACCGACCCCGCGTCGGAC
>JADFMZ010000390.1 GCA_022563615.1 Planctomycetota bacterium | reverse complement strand
CCGCCCTGCTTGCGGCGGCCTCCAAACTTTCCCCCATCCTCGAAGATTCAGACCGCAAGGTGGCCGCCGCCGCCAGGTTCTGGCAGGCCTGTCTCCGCGCGGGAGAAGCCGATCCGACGCCCGCGTTGACCCGACTGGACCCGGCTCTGATGAAGCCGCCCGAATGGTCGCATCCGTACGGTTTTTTCACTCGGTTGTTGCGCTGTCGCTTGTTGGTGCGTCGCGGCCATTCCGCCGCTGCGCTTTCGCTGCTGATGCAAATCGAAGAGCGCTGCGTGGAGGACTGGTTCGACCCCAACGATCGCGCCGTCGCCTTACGAACCGTCGCCCTGGTTCGAACACAGATCCTGCGGGATTGGCACGGACAGCTTTCTCCCGACACGCAAGCCGACGAACGAAAATGGTGCGTCGATCGGATTCAGCGGCTGATCGACTTGAAACTGGTTCAGGACGATCGGACTGTGCTGCGGCTTACGCCGGCTGTTCCCCTCTTGGTCGAGCCGTCCGCGCCGCGACCCGCTTCAGGCGAGGATGATGGTAAAGGCAATGGCAATGGCGATAGTGGTAGCGGTAGTGAAAACGCTCCGGACCGAGAGTGACCGCCGCTTATGGATCGCAAGAAAATGCCAAACGTATAAGCCAGGTCTGGGACTTACTTCGGGAGGGCGAAGCTCCCGCTGAGCCGCTCAAACTACGACCTACCCTTCGATCGAACCGGCGCCTTCTTCTCTGCTGCGATTACAGCCCAATCGCCCTGGCGCAGCGCTACTAGAATCCAGATGCACGCCGGTGCGAGATAGCTCATCGCCGATGCGTGGACCATCACCTTGACCATCGCAGCGAGGACGCCCTTCCAGAACGGGCCTAACACGTATACGGACAATGCGTCACCATTGCTCATTGCGTCGAAAACCTGCAGCCAGATGCGAAATGCGACAAATAGGCCCACACCCACCAGACCCCAGAGCAGCGCCCACCCGCGACGTGACCACGGCGTGGGCGTGGCCAGCACCAGGGCAACCAGGAATGCAGTGGGTCGATAGGCGATGTACGCGGCTCGAATATCCATGCTCCCGCGAGTACCGTTGGTTCGATTCGTCAGCCTGATCGTCGTGTCGCGGACGCGGTCGCCATCGGACAGCTTCTCAAAGTGAACCGAACCCCCGTCGCCGACCGAATGGAAGAGGACGTCACCGACGGCGCGAAACCCGGCGCGGTAGGCGTTCATCAGCCCATGCCAGGGCAACAGCAGCAGGCCGTAGGTCACCAGACACCAGAATAGAAACTCAGAAATGCGCTTAACGGGCTGCATGAGCACGCGAAACCCCACCGCGCGTCGCCCACAAGGCCCAGAACACCCACAGCGTCAGCGCCAGCAGGATGAATACCGGCTGCCAGACGTCCACGTGCATCGCCTCGAACCATCGGGGTTTGTAGATGCCGGTGTAAAAGAGCGAGACGATGCGGACCAGATTGATGATCGCCAGGACCACCGTGCCCGCCAGCAGGCCGGGCAGCTTCGACAACCATCTACCCGGAAATGCGAGCACAGCCGCGATGAACAGTGCCGAGGGTTCGATCGCGTCACAGCCGTGCCGGATATCCACCGAGTAGCGCGGCGAGATGACGGCCGTCCCGTTGGCGGATGCCCCTTCGCCCAGAATGTTCAGAATCCCCGCCGACGCCCGGGCGTTGAGTTGCATGTAATACGGCAGAACCCGTTTGCTCAAGAGCGGTACAAACGTGAGCCCATAGAACAACGCCATCAGAAGCACGAACGTCCCCACAAAGCGAAACACGGGCCACTTGCCGGAAACCCATCCCGCGTTCCGGGGAGGGCGAAGATTCTCTTTGCCCGTACTGCGGGAAGTGCGAGGGTTCTCTTTGCCAGTGCTGCGGGGAGAGCAAAGATCCTCTTTGCCCGCGTGCGGAAGTGTGTCGCCGCCCTGATGTGTGGCACCGGTTTCCAACCGGTGTACCTGCGACCCTCCGGCTCCCGGCCGGCCGGAGTCCGCCCTTTCCGCTTTCTTTCGCTTCTTACTCACCGGAACATTCTACCGCAGTCACCACCTACCAAACCGATGGGTAGGGTCCGCCGTGCGGACCACCAAGACCACCGGCGATTGTAGGGTCCGCCGTGCGGACCGATCCGCTTCCCGAGTCCGATTCCCCCCGCAACGCGACATCTAGCTACACGATACCCCGGCCATCCTCCCCCATCAAGACAACACACCCGCCGCCCTCCGATTCCCAAACCGAAGGGCGGCGGATGGTAGGGCGGTCTTGAACCCGCCGTTTTCTCTTGGTCATAAGCGGACGATTCTACCGCACCCATCCTTAGGTGATCCGTCCATTACGCCGCAACGGCCCGCCGCCGCAGCACAATCGTCCCAGCCGTGAGCAACACAAGCGTCAACGCCACCAGGCCCCATTCGGAGACTGTTGGGATTTCTATTCCCCCTTGCTGATCGCAGCACAGCTCCGCCGAAATTTCAATGGTTCCGTCGGGTTTGAGGCACTTAATCACCGGGCCGCATTCAAGACCCTTCCCCTTGAAGGCACCGCCGAGGGTGGCGCACTGATCCGGTGTTTCCAACGTGCAGGTCTTGTCGCCGAGGCAACAGGCTCCTTCGCACTCATCCGGTATCCCATCCCCGTCGGAGTCATCGGTGCTGGCGAGGTAGGCATCATGGTGACCGGCGCCGTTAGCGAAGGCCCTTTCCTCCTCGCTGTTTGGGTCGCAATTCGGTTCTGCCAGGCTGGCGTCGATAGCCGGGGCGAAGTTTGAGTCGTCATCAGTTGCGCTCAATAACGCCTCGTCAACGCCGTCACAATCTCCATCAAAGTTAATCGGTCCATCGAAATCCACGAGGCCGAAACTCGCCTTAGTGAGATTATGCGTCGTACCGCCGAGCAGGGCCCACGAGGAACCGGTAGCGACCAGATCAAACCCGCCGCCAAAATCATTGGTTGTATTCAGGGATCCCGAACCCGGGCCGCCCACTTCCGTGAACTCGATCTTCATTCTCAGGGGGATCAAGGAATCAAATACTCCCCCGTCTGTGTGTGTTTTTGTGATGGTCATCGTACCCAACTCTTGCGCTTCCGTATCCGAAAGGCAGACCTTTACGTTCCACGTCTCGGGATCCTGCCCCCCGTTGAAGGTCACGGTGATCGGGTTGACGCTGACCAGGCTCAGTGCGATGATTTCAATGTCGATGGTCGAAGAACCTCCATCGAGGTCGGTGGTATCCTCCAGACGTCGAACCATCGTATCGGTATTACCTAGATTCGCCGGGTCGAGTGGAACTCCCACAAAGTCAACGGTGCCTTCAAATGGGTCGGATCCGGG
>JADFMZ010000389.1 GCA_022563615.1 Planctomycetota bacterium | reverse complement strand
GCGAGAGAATTCTGCCTCATTTGTGGATACAATGTGACAGGGCTGGTCGGGCCACAATGTCCCGAGTGTGGAGCCCCACGAATCCCGACTAGGTCCTTGCTTTACTTGCGAAATACGACGTTGTCGAGCACAATTCTCCACGCTGAACAACTCGGCATGATCCGAGGCAAGGAGTTGAAGGACAATCGGAGTGCCCACAAATGAGTTTTAGCGAAGAAGACCGAACGAATGCTTTGCTGTGGTGTGATCGCCATTGCTGCCAATGCAAGAAACAGTGCGGTGTAAACATCGAAGTTCATCATATCGTTCCCGAAGTGGACGGCGGCGACGACGACATCGAGAATGCCATCCCCCTCTGCTTCGATTGCCACTGCGATGTCGGAGGTTACTGCAATAAACACCCAATAGGAAACAAGTACTACCGGGAGCAATAAGTATTGAACATGTTTATACGGCTGCATAGGCGATGTCTTCGTGTAGGAAGTAGTTGGCCACGATGTCCGGTTGACGTTGCGTGCTCCAGAGGTAGCGTCGGAGGTTGTCGATCATTTCGGGTTGCGTGGCCGGGCGTCGGCGCCCGACGGCGTTGGTCTTGACATCCTGGTTGAGGTATTCATCGGGATTGAGTTCCGGACTGTATCCGGGCAGGGAGAACAGCGCGATGGCATCGGCATGTTGTGTGACCCAGCGCTTGACTTTGGCGGACAGATGGACGGGATGACGGTCCAGAATCAAGAATACCTTCCGGTCGGCGTGTCGGATCAACCTCCGAAGGAACTTGATCATCACGGGCGAGGTGAACCGCTCCTTGAACACCATGAAGGCCAGCTTGCCGAGATTCGTGACGGTGGAGATCATGTTGCACCGAAAGCGTTTACCCGTACCGCGGACGATCGGCGTTTGGCCGCGCAGTCCGTAGCTCGTCCCGGCCTGATGGTCGCTGCGCAGACCCATCTCGTCCCCCCAGTGAATCTCGGCGTTTTGTGCCTTGGCGCGACGCCGAATCGCCGGATACTCCTTGTCCAACCAGCGGCGCACCGCTTCCGGGTTCTGTTCATACGCGCGACGCAACGGCTTTTGCGGCGTCAGTCCCCAGGCTTTGAGATACCGTCCAACCGTCCAGACGGATACGTGCAGGTCGAATCGCTTGGCCATCAATTGGCCCACCGCCTCGCGCGTCCACAGGGCGAACGGCAGCCGCAATTGATCCGGACAGCGGTCCGTGACCAGATTCACCACCGTCGCCGCCTGCCAACCGGCCAGTCGCGATCGCTTCGGGCGACCGCGCCGCTTGGACGCCAATGCCTTGGCACCCTTCTGTCGATAGGCCTTCACCCAATGGTGAACACTCGTGCGGCTCACCCCAAAGGTGTCCACCGCCTCCACCTGCCTCATTCCACGATCCACCACAGCGCGGACCACCCGCCGTCGAAGATCTTCCTGCGCCCGAGGCGACAATCTGCGAGCATCGTTTGTTTCCATAACCATACTACGCAGGCTCTCATCGGGATGTTCAATATTTTATGCTCTGGTTAGTAATGACTCGGGCGACATTGCGGACGGCTGCGGCGGCGCGACGATCGGCACTCTAGTGGAAGTCTCTCGACCGCGTGCGCAGGCTGGCGAGCGAATCGGACAGGTCCTCCATACGGCTGACTTTCAGGTGGACGACATCGCCCTGCCTCTCCACCCGCCCTTCCGCAAGAAGGGCGACGGCACCTTGTGCCGCTCGTCTATACTTGTCGAATACGGTGGGAGGAATCACCAGGTTGGCCGTACCCGTTTCGTCTTCCAGCGTGCAAAAGACGATCCCCAGCGCGGTGGACGGTCTCTGGCGAACCAACACCAACCCCGCGACGCGATACCATCTTCCTTGCGCCGAACTCCGAAGCACCCGCGACTGAACGATGCCCATCCGTTTCAGTTCAGTCCGTATCAGTGACATCGGGTGTCCGTTCAACGAAAGACCGATCGATTCATAATCCGCGAAAACCGTTTCTTCTAATGAAAGCTCCGGCAAATTGGGTTCTTCCTCCTCCGGCTCGGAGCCTTCCCACATGGGCGCTTCATCGCGCAGGGCGAGCACCTGCCAAAAGGCCTCACGACGATCCAGCCCCAACGATCGCATGGCGTCCGCAGCGGCGAGTCGCGCAAGCGTTGCCCGAGATGTCCCCGATCGGAAGGCGATATCCGCAACGGAAGTGAACCATCTTTCCCGTTGCCCCCGCTCGATGCCCTCCACCTGTGCCCGGGAAATGCCTTTGATCAAGCGCATACCCAACCGAAGCACCGGCCCCTCCGCCCCCCACCGAGCCGGATCCCTCGTTCCGGCTTCCTCATTGGTCGCCCTCACCTTCGTCGCTTCACCCCTTCCCCCTTTCGTCGCTTCGTCGCTTGTTCCGGCTCCCTCATCGGTCGCCCTCACCTCCGTCGCTTCCTTTTCCAACCGACAATCGTATCCACTCATGTTCACGTCGATCGGCGCCACCTCGACGCCGTGCTCGCGGGCGTCACGCACGAGTTGCGCGGGATGGTAAAAACCCATCGGCCAGGAATTGATAAGAGACGCACAGAATGCCGCGGGGTGATATCGCTTGAGCCAGGCGGATACGTACACGAGCAGCGCGAACGAAGCGGCGTGGCTTTCCGGAAACCCGTATTCTCCAAAACCGGAAATCTGTTTGAAGCATCGTTCGGCGAAGTCCTCCGACAGCCCTCTGGCTTTCATGCCCGAGACGAGCTTGTTGCGGAAGCGCTCGATGTCACCGCTGCGTCGCCATGCCCCCATGGACCGGCGAAGTTGATCGGCCTCGCCCGGCGTGAAGCCGGCGGCCACCACCGCGAGCCGCATCGCCTGCTCCTGAAAGAGCGGTATGCCGAGGGTCCTGCCGAGCACGTCGCGGACGTCCTCGCTCGGGTAGCTGACGGGCTCCTCGCCGTTGCGTCGCCGCAGGTACGGGTGAACCATGTTGCCCTGGATGGGCCCCGGCCGGACGATCGCGACCTCGATCACCAGGTCGTAGAAGCAGCGCGGCTTGAGCCGCGGCAGCATCGACATCTGGGCCCGGCTTTCGACCTGGAACACGCCGAGGGAATCGGCCCGGCACAGCATGTCGTAGACGGCCGCGTCCTCGGCCGGCACCGTGGCCAGATCGTAGCGCTTGCCGGTATGCCGGGCGAGCAGCTCGAAGCCCTTGCGCAGGCAGGTCAGCATGCCCAGGCCGAGCACGTCCACCTTGAGGATGCCCAGGGCGTCGAGGTCGTCCTTGTCCCACTCGATGACCGTACGCTCCGCCATGGCGGCGTTCCCGATCGGCACCACCTCGTCGAGGCGGCCGCGGGTCATGACGAAGCCGCCGACGTGC
>JADFMZ010000388.1 GCA_022563615.1 Planctomycetota bacterium | reverse complement strand
GCAGTCGTCTGGCACGGGAGAGTCATCGAAAAAAAACGCTCGCCGCACTGATCGAAAGAGGCATCAACATCGAAGAACTGCCCTCGTGTGTGCTGGATAGATCATGACCATGTGGCGCTGTAGTACTTAAGGAGCCAATGAGAGCGGCTATCGCAAGAAGTGCGATTAAGTCGGGGATGCGAAAACTTCCTAAATGACCGTGCCCGACGGTGCAGCGCTGATTCGATCCGGAAGCGCTAGGGACCGGCCCAAGGCCCCGCGATTGCGTTGGGGGCTCGGTTCTACGGTCGCACGGATGCGCACCATCAGTAAGTCCATTTGCCGTCATCACAACCCTCCGATCGCTGTATACCCTGAGAAGGCGCGCCCCAAACGCGCAAACGCCCTCCTCCTTGTTATCGCTTCAAGTTTTTCAGGGTGCGTCCCCGGATGCACCACTCCCGATCAGATAGATACGGTTCTTGCCGGCGCGTTTGGCGGACAACAGGGCTTCGTCGGCGCGTTTGAGAAGATCGGTTCGAGTGGTGGCGTCCCAGGGATAGGTGGCCAGTCCTCCGCTGATCGTCAGGCGGGCGTCCGTAGAAGGGCCCAGTTTGGTGAATTCGTGCGTGCGCAGGGCCTCCCGGACGCGATCCAGAACGCTCAGCGCGCCGTCGGGATGTTTCGAGCCGGCCACACGCGGCCCCTTTGCATCCCAGAACACGACCGCGAACTCGTCTCCGCCGTAGCGGGCCACCACGTCCTGCTCTCGACAATGCGTGCAGAAGAGTTGTCCAGCCACTCGGATGATCTCATCGCCGGCGTCGTGGCCGAAACGGTCGTTGTAGGACTTGAAGTCGTCCAAGTCGAACAGCAACAGCGTGACCGGGAAGTGCTCGGCGCCGGCTTGCGTTAGGATGTCGTCGAGCCTTTCGTGCAGATATCGGCGGTTGGGAAGCCCGCTGCATTCGTCGGTGGCGGCAAGCCGTCGCCAATGTCGCTGCTTCGTGGCGGCTTGAAGAATGTGACCGGCCAGCGTGGCATAGTGTTTGAGTTTGTCGACGTCGGCTGGTGTGTAAGCCCCTTCGACGCGCCGGCCGATCGTCAATTGGCCGACTACGCCTTCGGAGCCGTGAAGCGCCGCGGTCAGCACGGGTTTGGACGCAACCTCACCATCGGTCGCAACGGAACCCTCCACAATGATCGTGGCCCCGCGCGCGGACAGGGCGGTGCGAATGAGGCCCGCCAGTTTTTGGATCAGCACCCTCGGACGCGTGTCCAGATCAACCAATACCTCGGCAAGCAAAGTGAGTTCTTCGGTTGATGCAGCCGGGGCAGGGGTCAGCGTCGCCGGCGCCCACCGACTCGGGCGTCCGTAGCCGACGGCGGTGTCGAGTTCATCGAGATTGAGCGGGTGAAGCAGGTAATCATCGGCCCCGCCGGCCATCGCGCTGCGGGCGAGGGGTTCCAGTTCGGGCGTGCAGCACAGGAGCAATCGGGTTTCCGGGCCCGCCGCTTCGCGCAAACCGGCGACCGCACATTCCAACTTGGGTAGGGAGGAATCGACACCGGCCAGGATCGCACGAAACGGTTTGCGGGCCGCCTCGGCGATGCCGGACAGATAAGTGTGACATTTCGTAACTGTCCATTCGGGATAGCGGCTGCGGAGTTGATCCACCCAGCCGCTATCGCCGTTGAGCGAGCCCGTGACGACCAGCACGGCGTCTTTGTGGTCGTGGGCTTCGGTGATGTCGAGGTTGGATGTCATAGAGCAGTCTCTTGGCTCTCCGGCGGGTCATCACCGGGAGGAACCGGGCTATCACCGAGGAGCGCTTGCAATTCCTCTTCCGTCAGCAGCGGCTGAAAGGCTTCGGGCGTGGTGTCACTCGGCCCGTCGTGATCCACCGGTTGCACTGGACCGGTGTCACGAGGAGGGGCCTTGCGCCCCGGCGCAGCCGCATAACGAAGCCAAGGGACACGCACGGGCGCTGCTTCGGTTGTCTCTGGGAGGCGGTCGCATCGGGCTTCTCCCTCGAGCGCGACGGTTTCGTCGTGTGTGACGGTCTCATCGTGCTTGCCGGGCTCGTCGAGTACGACGGGTTCAGGTTCAGGTTCGGGTTCTGGCGCAGGTTCCGGCTTGGGCGCGGGTGAAGCAGCCAAGGCGCGCAGGAGCGACTCCGTGGCTTCGGCAGTAGCGCCGAACTCCATCGCCCGGGCCATCCGCGATTTGGAACGATCATGACCATAGACATAGACGGGAAGATCGCGGCGCAGGCGTGCGAGAATCGAGAAAAACTCCAACTCGGACGCGACAAGATCGTCCACGCACACGAGAACGGCTTTTGGATCAGGGAATCGATCCGAACAAATCCGCGCCAGTCCTAGATACACGTCCGAGCACGAATGAATGTTCACACGAAGCGTACCCAGCAAGGTATCGATCCGGCCAGCAAACCCGTGAGTCTGCGTTAGACCTTTGGCGGAACCGACGTGAAGAATGATTGGCTGCTGGTTGATGTTCTGTTCCGACATGATGTCCGCTGCCCAGGTCTTGAGTAACTACGGACCCACACTCCGCCCGACTCACTACTTTATCCGATTGATCCGAGATGGTCAATGATGGAAAGACGGACGTAACGCTCTGCGGCTGCGTTTGAGGGGTTGATTAGGCTTGTCTGGCTGTGTCGCGCTCGGAGGAGGCCTGCATTCGGACGATCACCGAACACGTTGTTTGTAGGTCATGGTCGTGGGTTCATTCTTGGCGTCTTTGTGGGAATCGATCGGGACGCTTCTGACCGTGTTGACGCCGTTGGTGGCGGTGCCGTTGACGGTGATCACGTTCTACCTTCGCTCGCTTCGTGAGCATCAGGTGTCATGGCATGGTGAACTGATTCGGCGGATCGAATCGGCGGAAGGATCCGCGCTGGAATTGCGCAAGACGATGGGTGAGTTCGAGCGGGATTATACGACGAAAGAGGAATGGCTGCGTGAGTTGATGTACGCGCGAAGGATGCAGGAGCAATGGATGGAGACGGCGGCGCGGATGGATGCCACGTTGCGCACGGCAATGAGTTCCAGCAAAGTGGAATTGCGAGCCGGCGCCGGAGCCGGCAGAGCGGGGCCGGAAATGAGGCCGATCGGAGAATCTCCGCGCGGCATGAGTAAGGGCAGAGCCTAGACTAGAGTTTTGCACTTTATGCGGCGGCCTCGAAGGCCTGGAATAGGGACAACAGCTTTTTTGCAGAGGGCGGTTTGTGACCGGGGTATCGAGAAATACTTTCCTTCAGACTCGCTTTTTTCAGGCTGGCCAGCATGTCGGCGAACGACGGCGTGCGTTTCCGGGTGTACCAGGGATGAGCCCGGCGGTACGCCTCGGCGTCGAAGCGCCCGT
>JADFMZ010000387.1 GCA_022563615.1 Planctomycetota bacterium | reverse complement strand
TTGGACGGACCTTAGGACACCCGCTACCCGGCGTTGGAAACGCCGGGCTATTCTCGGAGCGTCCCTCCGGGACTTAGACACACGCACCCGGCCACAAGAGCGCCGGTCAAGAAAAGAGCGGTATGACGTTAGACGATAAGAAGCGTCAACATGGGATATAACGAAAGACCGCTGGACAACCCGATCAACTGGTCGTTTCGGGTCGGCCGGCTCTTCGACATTGACATTCGCGTGCATATCGCCTTTGTGATCTGCGCCGTGGTGTTGATCTCGATGGAGATGTCGGGGTCGGACTCGGAAACGTCCGCGCCGCTGGGCGGCGTCCTAGTGCGCGCGCTGGGCACGTATGCCATCCTGTTCGCCGTGGTGCTTCTGCACGAGCTGGGTCATTGCTTCGGCGCCCGCTACTGCGGCGGCGAGGCCGACGAGGTGCTGCTTTGGCCCCTCGGCGGATTGGCCTATACCAACCCGCCCCACAACCCCTCCGCCCATATGATCACGACGGTGGCCGGCCCGCTTGTAAACGTCATCCTCTGCGCCGTGTGTTCCGTCGTGTTGGTGGTTTGGGTCGGACAGCTCGGCGCGATTCCCTGGAACCCACTGCATCCGATGTGGCCGGTGGACCGCTCCATCCTTCCCACGCCGGCGCAGTTGTGGGTCATGCGCGTCTTTGGAATCAGCTACATCCTGCTGCTGTTCAACCTGCTGCCGATTTTTCCTTTCGACGGCGGGCGGATGGTGCAGGCGTGGCTTTGGCCGAAGAAGGGCTACCGAACGTCCATGCAAATCGCCACCGCGACCGGTATGGTCGGCGCGATCGTCGTCGGTTTGTTCAGCCTGTTCACCGAACAGACGTGGCTGCTGTTAATGATCGCCGTATTCGGCTACATGACCTGCTGGCGACAGCGGCAACAGCTCCGCATGCAGTCCGAGTTCGACACGGACGAGTTCGGATACGACTTCTCCCGAGGCTATACCTCATTGGAGGCCACAGAGCCTCGCTCGCGAAAACCCGGACTGCTTGCGCAATGGCGTGCGCGCCGCGCTACGATCAAAGCCTTGGAAGAACGAAAACAGCAGGAGCAGCACCAGCAAGCGGTGGAAGACATCCTGCGTAAGGTCGCCCAATCCGGTCTCGCGTCCCTGACCCCGCGCCAGCGCCGCATCCTCGAAGAAGAAACCAAACGCCAGCAATCGCTCAAGTAGTTTGCACGGCTTCGCTTGAGCTTCGCCTTCCCGCAGACCATTCGCAGGTTTCAAGGTTGGCGAACCATCAACCGCGAATGGCCCAGCGGACCATTTCCGAGACTTTGGCGCCTTTGCCCTGCATCAGGATGCCGACGCGAAAAATGCGCCCGGCGATGAAGATGCAAGCCACCGTCGTTAGAATGACCAGCGCCACGCCCAACAGCGGCTGCCAGACAGGAATGCCGGGAGGCACCGCCTGGCGAAGGATCATCAACATCGGCGTGGCCGGTGGGAACAGGGACATGAGGATGGAGGAGGTCGCCATCGGCTCCTTGAGGACGTTCATCCACACAAACATCGGCGCCACGACGACGAGCATCACCGGCGTCATCAGGTTCTGTGCCTCTTTCATGTCACTGACGGCGGCGCCGACCGCGCAGAAGACGGAGCCGTACAACAGGACGGCCATAGCCTGAAACACGACGAACCACCAGATCAGATGGGTCGGGAAGAACTCCGCATATCCGGCGAGATAGATCGCGTAGTAGCCGCCCACCAGATAAATGGTCGCCATGGTCAGCGAGACCCCGACAATGCCTATTAGCTTGCCCATCATCAGCTCGAACGGCGTCACCGAGCCGAGCAGCACCTCGGCGATCCGCTGCATCTTTTCCTCCAGAACGCTCTGCATCAACGGTGACGCCGACACGAGGACGACCATCCACATCAGCATCATCATCCCGATCGGTACGAGGAAGGTGACTATCTTGTTGGTTTTCTCAGCCTCCTGAATACGACCCTCTTCATCGAGCGACAACAGCCCGAGATTGGCCACCGGAACCTGCTGCGTGGCCTTCTTCACGACCTCCGGTTCGAGATGGACGGCCGCAAATCGAAGCTCCTGAACGCGGTGATTCAACACTTCCCGAAGCCAATTCTCAACGGCGTCGTAGGTGGGGCTGTTGGAGTGATAGGCCACGCGGGCGCGCGTCGAGTCGGCGCGCGGTTCAACGACGTCCGGCCCAATAATCGCGAATGCGAACAGCTCCCCTTCGCGTACCCGTTCGGAGAGTTCGAAGGCGGCCTGATTGGGGTCCTCGGAAGAGGCCTCAACCCGTTCGATCAGGAATCGCGGCCGAATCTTCTTCCGCTCCGGGCCTTCCCCCTCATAGACGTCCCGTTGATCTCTTTCTAGCGCCGCCTCGGCGATCGCATCGTACAACGACCCGGTGTGATCCAGCACCGCGATCCGTTTGTCGGTGGTGTCAACCTTGTCCTTTATGAAATGTTGCGCCGCGATAGCGCCGCCCATGAAGACCGGCATGGCCACTATGCTGATGATAAAGGTCTTGGTCTTGACAGCGGCCTGATATTCGCGAACGGCGATGACGATCGTTTTACGCATCGGGGCTGATCCTAACGTGTCCTAACCTGCGGGCGAGGTTGATCCCGCCCTGGGTCCGTCCTCAGCGGACCCGGAGCGGTCCGCCGAGCCGGCATGGCCGTCGTCTTTCGCAGATTCTTCCACCGCCGGGCGGGCGATGCGAACGAAGATGTCATGCAGCGAGGGGCGAGTCTGTTCAAAGTGCGTGACTCGTCCTTGTTGCATCAGAGACTTCAACACCTGTTGCGTATCGATCCCCTTCCGCATGCGCAACTCTTGTAGCTGTCCGAAATCCGTCACGCTTTCCACCCCTTCGATCGTGCCGAGATTGCAAGAGGCGTCATGATGGTTACGCTCCAAGCGGACGCGGAGGGTATTATGTCCGAACCGACTCTGGATGGCGGCGAGCGTGCCGTCCAGCACCTTCTTACCCTTGTAGATCATGAAGATGAAATCGCACATCCTCTCAGCAACGGCCATATCGTGTGTCGAAAAGATGATCGTCGCCCCTCGCCGCCGCAGATCAAGCACCGCATCCCGCAAAACGTCCGCGTTGACCGGATCCAATCCCGTAAACGGCTCGTCCAGAATGACCAGTTCCGGCTCGTGGATCACCGAAGAGATGAACTGGATTTTTTGGGCCATGCCCTTGGAAAGCGTCTCGACTTTCTTGTCGGCCCAGTCGGTCAGATCCATCCGCTTCAGCCAGTGGGCCACCAGCGGCTTGAAGTCCCGACGCCCCTTGAGTTCCGCATAGAATCGCAGAACCTCTCGCACTTTCATTTTCTTGTACAGTCCCCGCTCTTCGGGCAAATAGCCGAT
>JADFMZ010000062.1 GCA_022563615.1 Planctomycetota bacterium | reverse complement strand
CGCGTCGAAGATTGGACCAGGCGGTCGAGAAGCTCGACCGTGACGCCAAGACTTCTGCACCGGCTGAACCTTCCGGAGATAAGTAGCCGGCGCCACCGACCGAGCGGCCTGAATAAGAGCCTATCCCAATAAGTGTGGCACGGGTTTGTAACCCGTGCGTTTCACCGGTTGAAAACCGGTGCCACAAGGGTCAATGGGATAGGCGCTAAGGCGCATGGGTTTGAGATGCCGCAGGGCTGAGCTTACGGTCGTATCTTGCCGGCTGGACCGAATCCCTTTCATGTGTTGAGGCAGTTCAACGGTGTCATCACCCGACCTGACCCGCACCTGTGAGTTTAATCGCAACCTGTTGGAGTTTGCGCGGGCCGTCGCACGCCGGAAACTGGGTGACGCCGCCTGCCAGCCCCGCTCCCTCCCCTCGGAATGCAAGGATCGGTATGGCGGCGTTTTTGTGACCTTTTGGGATGGGTCGACGCTTCGGGGTTGTGTGGGCACGTTCAAACCGACGACCGACCTGGCCGGCGCTTTGCCCGAAGTGGTGCACGCCGCCCTGGCTGACCCGCGATTTGCCGCACGCCCGATTACCGCAACGGAACTGCCGGCCCTTAACATCGAGATTTCGCTGCTGTCGGAACTGACACCGGCTTGCGATGCGGTGCGGGAGCTGGTGCCGGGTGTACACGGCATCGTGGTCCGCCAGGGTGATCGATCGGGATGTTTTTTGCCGGCGGTGGCATCGCAACGAGGGTGGTCCGCCAAGGAGTTTCTGTCTAACTGCTGTACGATGAAGGCGGGCTTGCCGGGCGACGCCTGGCGCCTGCCGGACGCGACGGTCCACCTGTTCACCTCGGAAGTTCTTTCCGAGTCGGAGTTTGTGTGAGGCTGGATTACTTCGCTTGGGGGGAGAACGCCGGCGTCGAAACACAACGCAGGGCCGTGCCTGAATCCGATTTCCGAGACGCCAAAAAAAGCAAGAAAACGGGGTGACAACCCCTTGCGGGTCGAGTATAGTACCAGCGGGTGAGTCGATGATTCACCCACTAGCCTGCTCTTTCGAATCGTCTGCTCTGTTTCCCGTAACACTCGACGATCCTTGCGGTAGAGGCTATGAGGCCCCTCGGGCGGCGAAGTCGGAGTCGAGTTAACCCTTCGGCAAGCCCACCTTGTTGCCGTGATGGATACGGGGCGCCGTCGGACGGTATCACACGATCCGCGACTTGCATCGGAATCGATGTCGCGGATAAGGCATGGGGTGCATCAGGCCGGCAAACTTGACGCGAACTCAGGGCAGTCCTACGAAACCGATCATCGGCCTCGCCGGTGGAATTGGCGCCGGGAAGTCTTCGGTGGCCCGGGTGTTTCAAACCCTCGGGGCCGCCGTGATCGACTTCGACCGGCTGACGCATGAGCAACTGCGCCACCCTGAAGTGGTGACGAAGCTGCGCCGCTGGTGGGGTGACGGAATCTGCACCGCTGCGGGTGAGGTCGATCACCAAGCGGTGGCGTCGATCGTATTCGACGATCCGGCGCAACTTTCAAGGCTGGAAGGGCTCCTGTACCCGCGCCTGGACCGAAGGCGGGTGGAGCTTGTTGCGGCGTATGAGCGTGACCCGGCCGTGGACGCCGTCGTGCTGGACGCAGCCAAGCTGTACGAAGCCGGCCTGGGCGAGTTGTGTAACGCGGTCGTATTTGTGGAAGTGGAACGAGCGCTTCGTTTGCAGCGCCTGGCGGAAACGCGTGGATGGACGGACGCGGAACTGACCCGGCGCGAAAACCTGCAAGATGCGCTGGACAAGAAGAGGCATCTTGCCGATTATGTGGTGGTAAACCACTCCGACATCGACCATTTACGTCCCCAAGTTGAACGTGTATTCTCGTCGGTGTTGGCTTCCTTTTCGTAGCAGCGCCTAATCGCGGACGGCCGCCGACAAGGTGCTTTCTCGGCAATCTCGAACAGGCCTGTAGGGCCGCCCCGCTGCGTTTGAACGCATGTCATCAGTAGGAGGATGAACTCATGGCGAAAGCCACAACCCCAAGAGCGCGTAGTACCAAAAAGAAAACCGAAGCGGCCACGGAGGTCGAACCAGCCGTGAGCCCCGCGACGGACGAGGCGGAATCCGACGACGGCCGCTCGGCCCCGGCGGCCCCGGCCGCCACGATGGAGGCCCCGGAGGATACGGGTCCGATCGACGCGGAAACCCACGCGAAGTATGAGCAGATCAAACGCGGCGATATCCACATCACGCAATTGCAGAAGATGACCGTTGCGGAGCTGCATGACGTCGCGAAACGCGAGAAGCTGGAGGACTACTCCGGTCTCAAAAAGCAGGATCTGATCTTCAGAATCCTCAAGGACCGGATCAATCGGGACGGGCTGATGTATGGCGAGGGTGTTCTGGAAATCCTGCCCGACGGCTTCGGATTCCTGCGCAGCCCCGAGTACAACTATCTGCCCTGCCCCGACGACATCTATATCAGCCCCTCCCAAATCCGCCGATTCGGGCTTCGGAACGGGCACATCGTCGCCGGCCAGATCCGACCGCCCAAGGAGTCAGAGCGTTACTTCGCGCTCTTGCGCGTAGAGGCCATCAACTTCCAGGATCCCGAGTTGGTGGCGGACAAAACGAACTTCGAAGATCTGACCGCGTTCCATCCCCAGGAACGGTTCATCCTGGAGACGACTCCCGAGGAAATGAACATGCGGATCGTCGATCTGGTCACGCCGATCGGCAAGGGGCAGCGCATGTTGATCGTCGCTCCGCCGCGCACCGGCAAGACCGTTCTCCTGCAGAAGATGGCCAACGCCATCGCCCACAACCATCCCGACACCTACGTGTTCATTCTGCTGATCGACGAGCGGCCCGAGGAGGTCACCGAGATGCAGCGGAACACGACGGCGGAAGTGATTAGTTCCACATTCGATGAGCCCGCCTCGCGCCACGTGCAGGTGGCGGAAATGGTGATTGACAAGGCGCGGCGGCTGATTGAATACGGCCGCGACGTGCTCATTCTGCTCGACTCCATCACCCGCCTGGCCCGCGCCTACAACACCGAAATCCCTCACTCGGGCAAGATTCTTTCCGGCGGAATCGACGCCAATGCCCTCCAAAAGCCCAAGCGCTTCTTCGGGGCTGCGCGAAACCTCGAAGAGGGCGGCTCGCTGACGATCATCGGCACCGCGCTGGTGGACACGGGCTCGAAGATGGACGAGGTGATCTTTGAAGAGTTCAAAGGCACGGGCAACAGCGAACTGCACCTGGATCGCCGTCTGGTCGAGCGCCGGATTTGGCCGGCAATCGACATCGGGGCGTCGGGCACACGAAAGGAAGAGTTGCTGCTCGATCCGAAGGAGCTTGAGTTGGTGTATCGCCTGCGTCGGGTGCTGTCAGACATGAACCCGGTGGAGGCGATCGAACTGTTGCGCGCCCAACTGGCCAAGGTGCGCACCAACGCCGAGTTCCTGATGACCATGAACTTGGCCTAGGCGCAGGGTGGGCAACCGCTCCGGCAAGCCGCCGCCTACAGGTCGCGCGGAAGATCCGACGCTAGTGTCCACAAAGTGAATCGCGGCTTCGCGCAGGCTGAAGCCTGCGGCTCGGTGGCGGTCTTAATAACAAAGTTCACAGGGGATTGTTCAGATGAAAGTCACCATCAAGTATTGTGGGCAATGAAATTATCTCCCCACAGCCGCCGGTCTGGCGGATGCGATCAAGGGCAAGTTCAAGGTGGAGTCAAAGCTGATCGAAGGGTCGGGCGGCGTCTTCGACGTACACGTCGATGGCACGCAGATTTGGAACAAGCAAGAGGTCGGGCGCTTCCCCGAGCACGACGAAGTGCTCGACAAGATTGGAGCCCTGGCCCAGACGAAGTCCTGACCCAATCGTTTCGCACCGTGGACCGGCGCTCGGCGACGGGGCGCTTGTGTGGCGACTCAAGACTTGCCCTCGCTCACGGAAGCACATCATGAAGGCCACCATTACCTGGTTCGGACATGCCACGTTTCGACTCGTTCTTGATGACGAACGGGTGATTTTCATTGACCCGTGGCTCAGCGGTAATCCTGCCTGTCCCGATGCGCTGAAGCAGCCGGCGCGATGCGACATGATCTTTCTGACCCACGGGCACGAGGACCATGTGGGTGATGTTCCAACGCTGGTTGAGAGGTTTGATCCCCTCGTCGTGGGCAACCTGGAACTGTGCGCCGTGCTGGAAAAGCGGATCGGTCGAGGCCGCTACAGCGGCATGAACACCGGCGGCACGCAAACCGTTGACGGAGTTCGCGTGTCGCTGACGCAGGCCCTTCACTCTTCGGCTGTCGATTCACCCAACGGTCCTCTTTATGCCGGCATGCCCAACGGTGTGGTCGTAGCGGTTGAAGGGTTGCCCACGCTATACCACGCCGGTGACACCGACGTGTTCAGCGACATGAAGCTGATCGCCCGGCTGTTTGAACCTCGGATCTGCATTCTGCCGATCGGGGATCACTTCACGATGGGCGCTCGCGGGGCGGCTTTGGCTGCCGAACTGCTTCAACCGTCCACCATCCTTCCTTGTCACTTCAAGACCTTTCCGCTTCTCGATCAATCCGCCGACGCGTTCCGGGCCGCTCTTTCGTCCGATCTGAAAGAACGCCTGGTCGTGCCGGAAGTGGGCAAAGAACTCGCCTGGACCATCTTGCAGCCTGACTGACTGACCGACGCGTGCGGGCGACATCTCGGAAAAAATCGGGGCGATTCTGCCGCCGGGCTTGAGGTTCGTTTGGTGCACGTGCCATTCGGCGAATCCGTAGAATGAAGATCGGCGGTACACTGGGCGTCTGGAGGAAACGGCGAAAACCATAGACCGTCTAACAAGACGTGTTTCGAAGCGCCCACGACACTCCGACGTTCGCGCAGGCCTTTTCCAAATGCCTGCGGCTCGGTTTGGTTAGAAGCATTTAGAGAACGTTATGCGAAAGATACTTTCCAAAAGAAACGCGTACCTGGTTCATCGTTGGCTCGGATTGATCGTTGGAGTTCAACTGTTGGCCTGGAGCGTCGGCGGGTTTACCTTCAGCATTTTGGATATTGAAAACGTCCGGGGAAATATGGACCGCACAAAGGAACCCTTGCCCACGGTGCGCGCCGAGCGCGTGCAGCTTTCTCCAGCCGAGGCGATCGCCGCCGCCGCCAAGCAAGGCCTCGATTCGGAAACGGTTACGCGAGTCGTATTGAGAGAACGCTTCGACCGAACAGTGTATGAACTCTTCGGCGCCAAACGGCGTCCATTGGGCGCGGTTGACGCCGTGTCCGGCGCGTTTCCACTGCGGGTCAGCGAGGAGGAGGCCAGTCGGTTAGCCCTTTCCGATTTCGCGCCCGAGGCGACCGTTGCGTCGGTTCAGCTTCTGGAGGGAGAGCCACCATATGAGTTTCGCGGCAGGCCGATGCCGGTCTATCAGGTTATCCTGGATCACCCCAAGCACCCGCATCTTTACGTTTCACCGGTTACGGGCGAGATCCTGGCCCGCCGCAACCGTGTATGGCGCATCTTCGACTTCTTCTGGATGCTGCACATCATGGACTATCGCGAACGTGAGGACTTCAACCATTGGCTGCTGACCGCCGCGAGCGTCCTGGCGATTCTGACGTCGGCCAGTGGATTGGTGCTGTGGTGGTGGCGTCTGCCGTGTCGACGACGACGCGTCTCGAACAAGGTTGCGATTGGGAAATAAGCCCGTTTGCTAGGGGAAAATGTGAGGATTCCGCAATGATTCGACTGGCTGTGGCTGGAGCGACGGGACAGATGGGGCGATGCGTGCTCGAAATGGCCGCCGGGGATGAACGATTCACCATCGCGGCTGCCTTGAGCTCAGCCCAGTCTTCACGCGCAGCGTCAATGCTAACCGTTGCCGATCGCAACATGGCGATCACGCAGCAACTCGACGCCGAATGTGACGTGCTTGTGGACTTCTCGTTGCCCTCGGGAACGATGGCCTGGCTGGAGGTTTGTGAACGTCGTACGCTCCCGATGGTGATTGGCGTCACCGGCCACCAGGAGCACCAGTTGCGGCGCATTCACGAAGCCGCGCGCGCCATCCCAATCCTCCACGCCGTCAACTTCAGCCCGGGGATTCAGGCGATCCTGGGTTTGATCGGCCCCTTGGCTCGATCGCTGGGTCGGGGCTATGACGTCGAAATCGTCGAGACCCACCACCGTGACAAAATCGACGCACCCAGTGGAACGGCGCTGGTGCTGGCTGAGGCCATCGCGGCGAACTCAGGGCGCGCATCCGAACAGGAGGTTGTGTTCGGTCGCCAAGGCCGGGTCGGTCCGCGACCGCCGGGACAGATCGGCGTCCATAGTGTTCGCATGGGCGATCTGACCAGCCAACACGATGTGCACTTTGCAGGATCCGGCGAGACGATCACCATCCGCCACGTCGTCCATTCGCGCGCGCCGTTTGCCGTAGGCGCGCTCCGCGCCGCCGCGTGGATCGTTTCCAAGCCGCCTGGCCTGTACACCCTGAACGACATGTCGGTCCATCCATAGCGTACGCCGCCTCGAACCCGTCCAAAGAGAAACCCGGATGGGCAACGCGCTTCGCCCGGCAGTGCCGTTGCGGCTTCGCGCACCAGCTTAAGCCCCTCCCAGGCCGCCGGAATCCCGATTCCAGAGCACCGGCAGGGCCTCACCTCGCTGCCGCTCGGCACGAGAGGGCGGTGGGTGGAACGGCCGAAACATCCGCCCGACGCGAGTCGATAACCGTGGTGCGTCGGTTTTCCAGCCGATACATTCCGGGACGAGAGGACAATTCAGGAGTTTCGTGGTTTGACTGCCGAGTGGAAAGTGTTGATCTGGTGTGCCACGTGCTTTGCAGGCACGGTCGCATTCCTGAAACTGGTTGCCGACCAGCTCACGCATGTTGAGTGGTCGCTGCAGCGTCGAGAACAGGCCGCCCGGCGTGCCTATGCGCTGCAACAGATGGCGGATGACGATGCCCCCGAGGAAATTGTTGAGGATGAGGAGTAAGCCCGCCATCCGAATGCCGATCGGAGCAGCCCACAGTTGACTCCGGGTGATCCGGGTTTAGGATGCGGGTAAGTCGGTGAGCAACGTGGCTCTGGCACGCTGAGCCCGGAATCATCGATCAACCTTTGAGGGGACGAAGCACGGCCGAGGACGATTAAGATGCCGACGACGCCCGGACGGTTCTCAAGACTACGCTGGTTGCAGAACGTATTGTGCGTGGCGGCTCTGGTCGGCGCGGCGATTCTGGTCGGCTTGGGCCTGACCGGAGTGGCTTCCTCACCGGGCGTTTGGATGGTCGCCGCCGGATCCTTCGTCCTGTTTCTCGTCATCCTGCTCATGACATTCGCACCACTCCTTCTGAAGATGGAGTCCACGCTGGCCAGACAGCTAAGTGAGCTTCGCGACCTGAATGAAGCCGCCACCCGTCAGCATGGGCAGCTTGAAGCGATGGTCGAGAACACACGCATTTCCGACGCTGCAAAATCCCTCGCCCGGCGGGGCGAGGAGCTCGAGGCGCTTCGGGGGGCGATTCGGGCGGACATCCGCGACGCGCGATGGGATGCGGCGATCGGCCTGATCGACGAGATGGAGCGCCGATTCGGCTACAAGGAAGAGGCTGAAAGCATTCGTGAAGAACTCGACGACGCCCGTAACGACCAAATCCAATCCAAACTGGCCGAAGCGATCGAATTGATCGAGGATCACTTCCGAACGTATCGCTGGGATCTGGCTCAGCACGAGATCGACCGGCTCCTCCGCGCGCTGCCCGATCACGCAAGAGTGGTGAGCCTACCGGACCGCATGAAGGCCGTTCAGGAACAACACAAGCAGGAACTCAAGCTCGCATGGCAGGACGCGGTTCGACGCTGTGACACAGACCAGGCCATCGACGTCTTGAAGGAGCTTGACCAATACCTGTCGCCGGCGGAAGCCAAGGCCTTGCAAGCCTCCGCGCGGGATGTATTCAAGGACAAGCTGCTTCAGCTCGGCGTGCAGTTTCGCTTCGCGGTCACGGAGAGGCGTTGGCACGACGCCTTGACGATTGGGCTGGAAATCACCCACGACTTTCCCAACGCGCGGATGGCCGGCGAGGTCCGAGATGCGCTGGATACGCTGCGCCAACGCGCAAGGCAACCGGCAAGTGCCTCGCCGGGACCGGTATCCGAAGCACGTTCTTAGGGGCACTGTCAAACCCAAAGGGCGAGCCGTTCCACAGACGATGCCTGGGCGGCTCAGCAGGAGCTTCGCCCTCTCAATTCACCAGCCGGGCGTCGTGGCGTTATAGGACGTTCACGGCGTGGCTCCGTTGAGAGGTTTGCACCTGTATCATCCTCGTATGGTTCCTCCTCGAGAGTCAGGTCCGGTAGTCGTTGGATTCAGTTCAGTTTTGGGTAGACCGATAGAATCCTTGAGGGCTACGTCAACTTTGCACGAGCGGGTCGTTCCCCGCTCCGGGCAGTAATGGTTGGCAGAGCGAAGGTAGGGGTTCGTCACGGTCCGGCTCCGCGCTCGGCGCGGTGGAGTCTTCCGTGCGCAAGGCGATCACACGCGGATGGTCCGATCACCAACATCGGTTTCAGCATCGTCGGCGGGCAAAGGTCCGTGGCGGCGCTTTGTGGACTCTGCGCTGAGTATACAATGCAAGGCTACGGTCTTGCTCGTGGTGGTGACACTGACGGTCACAGCCGGAGTTTCCGGCTACCTGTTGCGATACAGCGCAATCCTGGCGCGGGATCAGCACCACGAGCAGTTGGTCCAGGCTGCGGCGATGTTGGCCCGGGCCGCCGCAGTGACCCTGTCCAACGGCGACCAGGAAGGGTTGGCTACGTTGGTGCATGATGCCGCCAACGGCAGGCCCTTGCACTACGCGATTGTGACCGACAAACTTGGCCGAGAGCTTGCGTCGGCGATGGATCGTCGCTACGAGGTAACGCCGCAGTTTGAACCCGGCAGCGGCCCGCCGGCGAGCGCTCCAGGAGTTCCGTCCCTGTCCGGCGGCGCCGACGAAGCGCAGGTCTTTCTTGAGATCACCTATCCGATCACCCGGCGCAGGTCCGCCGAAGAGACCGGCAGACACGGGTCAACCGAACTACTTGGATACGTTCGAACCGGAGTGACCGGCAACCCGTGGGGGCGTTCCATGTCCAGCCGGTTCGACCTGTTGATCGGAATCGGCTTGATCGCAACGGTTGTGGCTGTCCCGTTGGGTTTCCTCGTTGTGCGGCGGATTGTGGCGCCGTTGGAAAACCTGGCCGACACCATCAGCCGGTGCGCGCAGGGTAGACTCGGCGTTCGCAGCACGATCCACCGTCGGGATGAAATCGGGCGTCTGGCCGAAGCCTTCAACCTAATGGCCGACCAACAGCAGCAAAGCCACGAGCGTATCGTACGCCTCAACGCCGAGTTGGAGGAACGCGTCACGTTTCGAACGCAGCAGTTGCGCGAGTTGGCGTCGCGTGATCCGCTGACCGGGCTGTACAACCGCCGCTATTTCAACGAGGTATTGGAGCGCCGATTTTCGGAAGCGACCCGGTACGAAGGCCATCTATCGTGCATCATGTTCGACCTGGACGATTTCAAGGCGGCGAACGACCAATTCGGGCACCATGTGGGGGACGCCATTCTGGTATTGACGTCGGCGACGATTCTTAGCCAGCTTCGCAATGCGGACGTGGCGGCGCGCTATGGAGGCGACGAGTTCATCGTCCTGCTGCCTCAGACCGACGCCGAGGCGGCACAGGTGCTGACCGAGCGGATCGTCGAGAAGTTCAGGCAGGATGCCTCTGAGCGTTTTCCGAAGGTGAGGGTCAGCATGAGCGGAGGGGTGGCCAACCTGCACGGCTTGGAAGACAAGGATGCCGAGTCGCTGATCCGGGCGGCGGATCACGCGTTGTACGAGGCCAAAGCCGCCGGCAAGAAAAAAATCGCCGCTTCCGCAGCCCTCTCCAAGCCCGCCCCGGCCTGACCAGCCACCCTGGATCTGGGAATTATTCCCCACTTCGCACGAATGATAGAGCGTAGCGGCGATTTCGATCGCCGCCGCCGACTCCGCGCGATACAGTATCCTGGCGGTTGCCGGCTGCTTTCGAGCGCCGGCGCCCGCCTCGTATTTGGGAAGGGTCAACCATGATATTTACGGCCATTGGACAGTACGTCGGGGCGAAAGTGGTGACCACGATTCTTGTGGTGTCCGGCGCCGGGGCGGTCATCTGGTTCTGGCGACACCCGGAGCAGCTTGAGACGATCTGGGAGACCCTAAAGTACGCCCTCGTCTGGATCGGAATCGTCCTGGTTCTCCCGTGGGCGATGTTCTTCGCCACTGCCTGGGCTGTGGCTAAGGAATCCAACAAGGCGGCGGCGCTTATCCTGCTGGGCTATGTGTTACTGGACGTGATTGTTGCATTTGCCCTGATCGGGCGAATAAGCGGCCTGGGCGCCCTGACCTGGCTAATCTTGCTGCTTGGATTCCTATCCGCTGGTGTTTATAATTACAAAGTCTGCGAATACCAGGCCAGTCGGTTGGAAGAGGCGTAGTCCGCCAGCCATGCCGAAAGGAGCGGGTCATGCCGTCGCTGCGCGAAGGCGATCGAATCAATAACTATCTGCTGGAGGCCCAGGTCGGGGTCGGCAGCTTCGGGGAAGTCTGGCGCGCCCGACATCACGTGTTCGGGGACGTCGTGGCGATCAAGGTGCCGACCGACATCGAATACGTGCGCAATCTACAGCGCGAGGGGGTGGCGGTTCACGGGCTGAAACATCCCAACATCGTCCGTGTAATGGACCTGGATCCCTATGCCGACCCACCCTATCTCATCATGGAGTATGTGGAAGGCCCCTCCTTGCGAGAGGCGATCGATCGACACAAGCCACGGTTTCCTCTCAAGGCAGCCATGGCAATCCTGCGTGGCACGGTTCGCGCGCTGGAGGCGGCGCACGCAAGCGGGCTGATTCATCGTGACATCAAGCCGGCCAACATTCTGCTGAACCACCCGATCGACCGACTAGAATCGATCAGCGAGCGAGCGGTCAAGGTGACCGATTTCGGGCTTGGCCGGGTGGGCGGCGCGACCGCAGAAGCGATCTTGCAAAGCGGGAGCGTCGTAAACCAAGAGGGCCGCAACATCGCGGGCACGATCGCTTATATGTCACCCGAACAAAAGGAGGGACGGGACGTCGACGCCCGAAGCGACCTCTACTCGTGCGGGATCGTGTTGTTTGAGATGCTCACCGGGGAGCGTCCCCAGGGGGGTGACCTGCCCAGTTCAATCCGCCGCGACGTGCCGGCGCTGCTCGATAACGTGTTCCGGCAATGCTACACGCGCCTGGAGCGTAGGTTTCGAACCACGGGCGAAGTGCTGACAGCCCTTTCGTCGTGTGAGATCGGGCCGGAGGCGGGACCACCGCCGGCGCCCGGAACGGACTATGGCGTCGGACTCCAGTGCGATGGATGCAACGGGCGTATCGAGCGGGAGGATCATTTTTGCATTCATTGCGGGCGTCAGTTGGTGTCGTCGGTGCCGCGATGCATGCATTGCAGCGAGTTCGTTCAGACAAGCGACCGGTTCTGCATCCGGTGCGGAAGGAGTTTGACGGTACTGATTTAATGCGCCTATTCCCAAGACGCTACGGCATCGGTTTTTAATCGGCGCCTCGTACTGGTTACAAGCCTGTGCGACGCTTTTTGAGTTAGCAGCCTGTTGAAAAACACAAGGATTGAGTGTGGCACCGGTTTTCAACCGGCGAAAACACGGGTTACAAACCCGTGCCACAATTTTTCAACGGGCTGTTAGGCCGCCCTTTCAGGGCTTGCCTTC
>JADFMZ010000061.1:2980-11895 GCA_022563615.1 Planctomycetota bacterium | reverse complement strand
TCTCTTGCTTGTCCCGAAGCCATTCAGGATGAACTGGGTATGACTCTAGTTGCATCGAGCTGCCCAATCTACCCGGTTTCTGAGGAAGCGAAGTTGTTCAGGTCACTGGCCGACGAGTGGAGAAGGAAAACGGCGGGGCTACCTCGTGTAAAGGATCGAATCTCGCATCCGCTTTATCTTCAGATCATTGACTGGGGAGAGGATGCGGTGCCACATATCCTGTCGGAACTAATGAACCGAGAGCCGGACCATTGGTTTGAAGCACTTTCGCAAATTACGGGCGCAAACCCGGTCCCCTTGCAGAGTCGCGGGAATGTACGGGAAATGGCAGATGCATGGGTACGATGGGGACGACTGCGCGGGTGGATCAACTAGACGCATTTGCGCGAATCAAGGCTCTTTGCCCCAATATCGCCGACAGCAATCATCGGGTTACCAGTCCGGAAACGTCTGCCTACAATTGCGTTGGCTGGGTTCTTGGCGATGAACAGCGATGGTGGGAGCCCACCTCAAGTGAACAATATTTTTGGCCTACGGAACGGTCCGAAGATTACTCAATCGAGTCTTATGTTGAGATGTTCCGCGAGGAAGGATTCGAAGTTTGCGAAGGATCTGCCGTAGAGCCCGGTTTCGAAAAGATCGCTTTGTATGTGATGGATGGCGAGTTTATGCATGTTGCGCTACAGCTTCCCTCGGGAAGATGGACGAGCAAGTTGGGCGGCTGGGAAGATATCGAGCACGACACGCTGGAAGTGTTGCAGGGACCAGACTACGGATCGCCTAGGCATTTCATGAAGCGAGAGCAGGCACAACCGCCGCTACTGTGATCGCCTGCTCGACGACCGACCGTGCGATCTCAGCCGTATCAGGGCGGGTTTTCTTCTTCTTGCCATCGCAAGCATTGTGGCACAAGCAAGGCAGGCCGGGTTCATCCTTTAACTTTGCAAGCCCGCCGTTTTGAATTGACTGTAGTGGAGTTTCGCCCTACCATGCCGCCACTTGACGGGTAGGGCTGACACTACGGATTAACGCATCAACAGGAGAGCGAACATGGCCAATCGTTACGACAGCATCATAGGCGCGATCGGGCGCACGCCCCTCGTGAAGGTCGCTCGAATCATCGACGCGCCGGCGACGGTTTACGCCAAGCTCGAATTTGCCAACCCACTGTCCAGCGTCAAAGATCGGATCGGTGCTTCGATGATCGCAGCGGCTGAACGCGAAGGGCGGATCACGCCCGAAACGATGATCATCGAGCCCACCTCCGGCAATACGGGAATATCCCTGGCCTTCGTATGTGCGGCCAAGGGATACAAACTCACGCTGACGATGCCGGAAAGTATGTCCGTCGAGCGGCGCGCCATCTTGAAAGCCCACGGCGCTTCGCTCGTTCTGACCCCGGCTGCCGAAGGAATGAAAGGCGCAGTGGCTGCGGCGGAAAAGCTTGTAGCCGATGGACCCAACTGTTTCTTGCCGCAGCAATTCAATAACCCGGCCAACCCGCAGATTCATCGTGAGACCACGGCTGAGGAAATCTGGACTGATACCGATGGGAAGGCGGATATTCTCGTCGCGGGTGTCGGAACGGGCGGAACGATCACCGGAGTCGGCGAGGCCATCAAGTCCCGCAAGCCTTCGTTCCAATGCTACGCCGTGGAGCCGGAAGCCTCTCCGGTGATCACGCAGACGCGCGCGAACAAGCCGCTCCAGCCGGGCAAGCACATGATCCAGGGGATCGGCGCAGGCTTCATCCCTCGCAATCTAAACCTGGACATCATTGACGATGTGGTACAGGTATCTAATGACGACGCCATTTCATGGGCCCGCCAAGCCGCCAGGAAAGAGGGCCTGTTCTGTGGGATTTCTTCCGGCGCCGCTCTTTGCGCCGCCGACCGGGTCGCACACATGCCCGAGAACAAGGGTAAGGTGATCGTGGTGGTGCTGCCCAGTGGTGGGGATCGTTACCTTTCCACGCCGCTGTTTGCCGACCGGGCTTAACAACGGATAGTTTCACAGGTTACAGCGTTCTCATTTATTGCGTATCGCCATTTCGGGGAAATCACCCGGAAAAAACGGTCGTTGGACCGCTACATAAAAATAGAGCTTGCTCTAGCCGTCTCGTCCGGGGCGGTCCACGTCCCAAAATGCCTACCGACAAGGAGAAAGCTGATTGACCCGGAGCCCGAGTTCCGATATACTGGGAGTTGGTGGCTAAAGACGTGCGATCGCGCAGGATATCTTATTGAATTTTTGCTTTACTCGTATTCGCACTCATACTTCGCTTCATTAGGCTCGCTTTCGGCACGGCTTCCACCTGAACGCAAAGGGTACGGACGGAGGCGCGCGGAAAGAAGCGAGCCGGGTAGGTCAACTGATCCGCCATGAACCTGCGAACCTGACGGTTTCTCAGGTTTGCTCACTTCGCGCCGATTGAACCCGCTAAGCGGCGGGGACCGTACTCCGTATGTAGAGGCGTGTGCCGTGGCCGTGGACATCCCAAACTATCGAATCATTGAAAAGCTGGGCGTGGGGGCCAACTCGCGCATCTTTCGCGCCCGTTGTATGCGAACCGGGCAGGACTACGCCGTCAAGATTGTCAAAATCGTCAAGCCCGAGGACGCCGGCTTTGTAGAGTTTCTCAAGTCGGAGCACGCGATCGGCTCCGCCGTGAATCATCCCGCCGTGCGAAAAGTTTTTGAGCTGCGGCTGATGCGTCAGCGGTTGCGGGTCCGTGGAGCCATCCTATTCATGGAATATGTCAACGGCATTCCCATGTCGGACAAAGAGTTCCGTAGCGACCTGGACGAGGTGCTTCGGCTTTTCGGCGAGGCTGCCAAGGGGCTGCGGGCCATGCACCTGGCCGGTTTCGTTCATGCCGACCTCAAGCCCAACAACATTCTCGTAACGGCTGAAGGTGCGTTGAAGCTGATTGATCTGGGCCAGAGCGCCCGCAGCTTTGAAGCCAAGTCGCGCGTGCAGGGGACCATCAACTACATGGCGCCGGAGCAGGTCAAGCGCCAGACGCTCGATGCGCGCACGGACGTGTTCGGGCTCGGGGCGACGATGCACATGGTGCTTACGGGCAAGCCGATTGCGACCGGAATGAATCAGACCGTGTCGATGCACTCCCAAGGCCTGATCGGCAAACGCGTGTCCGAACTTCGCCAGACCGTCCTCCACCGGCTGCCTACGTGCGTGTCGCGAATGATTGACGATTGTTGCGCGCAAGAACCGCAAGACCGAATCGCCGACATGTCGGCGGTCCTTGAGCGGATCGACATGGCCCGAACGATCCTCGCCCGTCCGGGCGCAGGAGAAACACCATCAAGTCGCGACAACGCCGGTCCAATCAACGAGTCGGTGAACCCGAGCGACCAGCAGCAACCTGTCCCGGGGAAATCGGCCTCGAAAAAGGATGGCCAAGAACTGTAAGCCCATCAAGATTGGTCATGCCGCCCGGCGCCTGATTTGTCGATTAACCTGAGACCGTCTATCGAAACGTGTTTGGTAGCGCCCACGACTCTCCGGCGTTCGCGAAGGTCTTTTCAAGTGCCTGGGGCTCGTTTTTGAAGGTGAAACGCACGTCCTACAGCGTCGACGAGATTCGGAATGGGCTTGGGAACCGCCGGATTTTTCTTTTCCCGTTGCTTCGACCATGCTATAATAGAGGTGAGAGTAACCGAGTATCTGCTCGGTGCGGCTTCTGTGTTCGACAGGGAGTAATCATTTGCTGAACCCGTATGTAGAACCTGTGGAGGCATGGATCAGCGGGCTAAACGACGTACCGACCCCTTAGAGGTTGGCGGTCCGGGCTCGCCCCAGCCACCCCGTAGAAATCAGGGTTCTGCAATGCCCTCCTACCGGCACTGGGCGGTTGCGCCGTTCAGACTTTTCAGAGGGGCTCGCGCGCCGCGCGGGCCCCATTGCGCGCCCGGAAGGTCCAAGGCCAACCTCCCAATCAGCGCCGTTCCTGCCTGAAAGCGGCCCGATCTGCCGTGCGAAAGAACGCTCCCTTACGGTCGCGGCTCTGTTTAGCTCAACCCTTCGAATGGCAGCGTCGGAGCACTCGTTGTAACACCCTTGAATAACATCTCATCGCGTCGCCCGTCATCTTATCTGGTGGAGCTGGCTCCTGGAGCCTGAAGGCCGGAGCCTGAATCCTGGACTCTTTCAGAGAGACGAAATCATGAAGCGAACCTGTGTGCGCCTGTTGGCCGTCATCGTTATGGGATGGATGTTGCCGACGGTCCTCGCGGGCGAGCGAGCGGATAACGAGGGGGCGCCGTTTTTACGTTATGTGCCATCGACATGGCACACAGCACTCAAGCTCGCCCGATCGCGCGACGGAATCACATTCACAGAAATCAACAACGCCTTTTTGGATCACGCGGCTGGACCGGATCTGATTGTTCTGCCAGGCGGCGACCTGCTCGCGTTGTTCGACCACGCCCGTGACGATGACTCCGGGCGTCCGACGGTCATGGCTGTTACCCGATCGAAGGACCAAGGTGAATCGTGGTCATTGATGAAACCGGTCCGTCTGCACGGCGGCCGGGGACACGTGGCCGGCGCCCGTCATGGTGATCTTCTCGTTGCGCCCGACGGGAGCCTGAGGCTGTTTTTTTCGATTCCCTCCGACCATGCCGGCGGGAAGTCCCGGCGACCGGCAACCATTCTCTCGGCCGTCACGCGCGACGGGCTGGACTTTCGTGTGGACGCAGCCACGCGCGTTCGAGCGACGGGCATGTCCGATGCGCATGTAGCAGCCGTCTGGTTTCGTTCACGCTTGCACCTGTTCATTGCTGATTGGCAGCGCGGGTTCACTCGGGCGTCACTCGAAGCGAGAAACACTCAGCACTACCTATCGCCGGACGGCCGGCGCTTTCTGCGCCTTGGGCCTGGTCGAATCCAGAACGCTCAATTCGTCGGGAGCATCGTGCCTTTGCCGCGAGCGCTTCGCGCTTATGTCTCCTCGCCGGCCGGCATCCGTTCGTTCATCTCAACCAACGCGCGTGATTGGAAGATGGAACCCGGTCTTCGTTTGGCCGGCGCCTGGGATCCCGGCGTGGTGCGACTGAAAGACGGTTCCTTTCTGATGCTTTATTGCACAGCCCGACAGGATGATTCCTTGGAACCGGCGCCTCTGGTGCTACTCGACTCCGATACCATCTACGACGTTGAAGCCGGGTTGGATGATCCGCTGGTCTGGAACGTGGAAGATGCGGATCATCAGGATGGGGACGAAGGGGTTGAAGATCACTCCAACAAATCTTATCCATCAGCCGGCGCGCCCTCGGATTCCATGAATGATTCACCTCATGCGGACGAAGTGGAAGCGGGGTCGGAACCGGCAAGTTCCGACGATCCGATGGTTGTTGCGTCGAAGGGTGAAGATACGTCCGTCCCAACAGACTCATCAGCCAGCCGGCTGAAGAGTGAGAGTGAGGATGAATCCACAACGAATGGCGCGACGGAGTCCGAACGCGCCCAACCACCGGTTGAGATGAATACTCAATGGGGAGAACCAGAGGCGGGAAACGGGCTGGAGAATTGGGATCCGGCCGATAGAGACGGCTTTGCTCCAAGACCTGATTTCAAGACCAAGGTGGATTACATCGCCTGGTATCGAGATTACGCGCTTTCGCATCCGGTCGACAACGCCTACGACGCCTATTCGGCGTTCATGCCCGATTTTCGTGATGAGCCGGGCAGCAAGCCGGATTGGCCGGTGTTCCGTGATATGCACCACAGTGCGGACTACGACGGCCCGCCCGCTCCGTGGAACCCCGATCAGCATCCGGAATGGGAGGCCTCCCATCTTGAGATTCAGCCGTTACTCGCTCAATATCACGAGGCATCCAGACGCGAGGGTTACGCCACCCCGACGATCACCTCGAACGACTTGCCGGACCGGAACGATCGGGACGAACTGTTGCTGATCGACCTACTGCTTCCCATGTTGAGTCCACATCGGACGTTGGCCAAGGTAGCCCTGGCGGACGCCTGGCGGCTTGAGGATGGTCGAGTTTCACCGAAGCGAATGACGCAAGCCTGGGAAACGGTCCTGAGAGCCGCGAGCCACCTGGAGGGGGGAACGACACTCATTGAAGACCTGGTAGCCTCAGCCGAACGCAAGCTCGTGCAGCATCATGCACGATGGGCGCTGAAGCACGACGTGTTCTCCAATGCCGAAGCGTTGGAGGCCGCCCTCGACACGCTGCGCGAGTTCGACCGATCGGTGGAAGGAATTGGTGATTCGCTCCGCTTCGAGCACGCGTTCTCGATGGACGCGACGCAATACCTGTTCAGCCCACCGACCGCGGACGGGCAGCCCCGGTTCAACGCCAAGCATCTGGAAGCGGTGGCTGACTGGGGCTTGAGCGACGACGATGACACATTGGAAGAGGTCTCGCGGATGACGCCCGACGACGTGCACGCCTCGCTCGACGCCTTCGACACCCATTATCGTGAAATGACCGAATTGATGAACACCGGATACCCCGACGTGCGCGCCACCGACATCGACGCCTTCGTGGACCGGACACTTCAGGCGACGCCGCTGACCCGGCTGTTTCTACCCTCGCTCAGTCGCTACTACATACTTCGCGTGCGCGAGGAGACCTCTCGTCGCGCCACTCAGCTCGCCTATGCAGCGCGACTTTTTCAGGTGCGAAACGGACGATGGCCTGAATCCATCGGTGAACTGCCGGATGAGTATGGATCTCTCATGCGCATCGATCCCTTTACCGGCGACGAGTTCGGATATCGGCTGACCGAGGAGGGTCCGGTGATCTATTCGCTTTCCGAGAACGGTCTGGATGACGGCGGCGTGCATTCTCCGCGATGGGATGACCGGATCACGAACGATGTCGGCTCAGACGACCACGTCTTCTGGCCGCCGCAGCCTCGCTAAGAGCGTGCTTAAGAAGTTCTTTTCGGAGCCGCGCCCGTAAGGAAGCGGTCTGACTATCTGTGGAAAACCGCTCCCTGACGGTCGCGACTCTGACAGGAGAACACCCTTATTGAACACGCCCCAAAAAACCTAGTGCACCATCACGCCTCCATGGGTGGGTGACGGGCAGCGTCCTGTTGTCGTGTGCCACTGCTTTCAAGCAGTGCCCACGGTGGTTTTCGTGTAATTTGTGCACTGCTCAAGAGCAGTGGCACACCCACAATACTACGCGTGATGTCGCACTGGCACCCTAAGGGCGTGTGCCCCTTTTGACGTTGGGGTTGCGGTGGGTTACGATTCGATCCTGGTTGTGGTCGGCGCGGTTGAACCTTGGGGAGCTTTCTTGTGATGGGATTGTTGAGACGGACATTGCGAAAACGAACCTTTTGCAGCCTGTGGACGGCCGGCGTGCTCTTTCAGTTCGGAGGATGCGATCTCGGGCAGATCTCGACTACGGTTACGCTGGATGCGCGAGATCTGCTCATCAACGTCGTCCGCGGCGCTGTCTTAACGCCACTCGACCAATTCATCACGGATCGGATCAACGCAGCCTTTGGCGCTGATAATCCATAGGGGCTCCTCAAAAAGTCATGCCGCAGGGCCAGGCGCGCCGGAAAAGTGAATCGGCGGGAAAGCGCATCTCTACCGGCGCGGCCCAGTCCCGGGGAATCTTTCTGAATCACATTCCTGGAGGAATCATGAAACAATCGCTGAGGTGGAATTGCGCGTGCTCTCTGTTGCTGTTGTCCGCCGCATTCGTTTCGGCGGACGTGGTCGTCACCTCCGACGGCAGCCGGTTGGTCGGGACGATCGAGCAATGGGCTGACGGTACGGTCGTCCTAGACACGGAATTCGCCGGTCGATTGAAAATTGACGCCACCAAGATCAAATCGATCACCACCGAGGGCCGTTTGAACGTCGAGTTTACCAGCGGCGATCGGCTTGTGGGCACCATGGCATCCGACCCTCAGCAGGATGAGACCGTGATGCACACGGAACTCGGAGAGATTCCCATTGCCACGGAGCGGATCAAGGCCGCCTGGCGCGTCGGCGCGGACAGTCCCGACGTGATCGCTTTGAAAAAAACAATGCAGCAGGCGCAGGAAGCGCTCAAACCAAGGTGGACCACCACGCTGGAAGTCGGCGGCTCCATGCGCGAGGGAAACGTCGACACGAAGGAAATACGGGGACGCTTCGATCTGCAAAGAAAAACCGACCAGGATCTATTGAAGTTCTTTCTGGCCGCCCATTTCGCTGAGCAGGACGACCTACGCACGGAAAACGAATACAAGGGCGGCATCTGGTATGAGAACCAACTGGACGAACGGCGGTTCTGGTATACGCGGATCGAGTTGGAGTTTGACGAGTTCGAAAACCTTGATCTGCGGGCGACCGCCGCAGCCGGGTTGGGCCGTTATTGGCTCAAGCAGCCGGAGCGCGAACTCAAAACCAGTGCCGGCCTCGGGTATCGACATGAAGCGTTCAATACGGGCCGAACCACCGGCCAGGCCGTTATCGACCTGGCGCTGAACTATCGCGTGGACCTCGCCCCATGGGTGCAGCTGACCCATAGCGGGTTGTTCAGTCCAGCCATCGAGGATTTCGACGACTACCGTTTGGACTTCGACACCGCCTTTGTGTTCCCCTTCAAGCAGGAGAACTGGAAGCTCAAGCTGGGCATGACCAACCAGTACAACTCTCAGCCGCAACCGGGCATCGTCCGCCTCGACAACACCTACTACGCCAACGTCGTGCTGGAGTTGAAGTGATCGCTCGTCGATTCGGGCGCTGCACACAGCCAAACAAGAAGTAGCCGGTGGAACCAACCGGGCAAGGGTGCGCGGTTGAACAGGATCAAGCCTTATTCCGGGATTTACCGGTCAGAATGCTGCGTACCTGGTTGACCAGCGCGACTCGATCGATGGGCTTGGAAATGTAATCGTCGGTGCCGCACTCCGCCGCC
>JADFMZ010000061.1:0-2970 GCA_022563615.1 Planctomycetota bacterium | reverse complement strand
AGTGTTTACGTTTACCGTTGTTGAGGCGGCAGCGACATGGCTCACGAATCGGAGATTTGCGGGTTCAACTACAATGCTTAAGCTGAGGCAGCCATGATAACGGAGAGCAAATTGACTCGCAAGACCGTTGCGGTCCAGTTGATGTTGTCGCTAAGCGTTGTGGTAATTCAAATTGCGGGCTGCGGTCTTCGCGTGTGCGGAACTTCCGGAGTTGGGGTGGGTCTTCGAGGCAAATTGGTTCACTCAAGCACGTTGGAGCCGATTGACGCTCGCGTAGGAGTACGCGCCTTTATTGATGGGAAACTAATCAGCGTTATGCCCGCGACGGTACGCACTGAGGCGGACGGCTCGTTCTTAGTTCTCATCCCTCTAGCGATCGGTCACGGCTGCGGTCTAGAACTGCGTCGTCTCGACTTTCCTGAAGTTACACGTCCCGATCAGATTGAAGTGATCGTTCTCCGAATTGGTATCAATGGGTGTGAGCAGCGATTTGATATTGATGTCGCTACGGATACCATGGTGGAAGGGGAATCCCTGGGCCCCATCGAATTGAAGAGCCCAATCCTTGTGGGGCCCTGTGAGCACTAAACCCGCTCGCAAGCGCAAGCTTTCGGCTCAGATCGTCGGGTGACTCGTGAGACACGGTCCCAAGCGGGGTTGAACAGAGTCAAACCTTGCTGCGGGATTTGCCGGTCAGAATGCTGCGTACCTGGTTGACCAGCGCGACGCGATCGATGGGCTTGGAAATGTAATCGTCGGTGCCGCACTCCGCCGCCCGTTCAATGTCGCTGGCCTCGTTCAGCGCCGTTACCATGATGACGGTGATGTCGCGGGTCTTGGGATCGCTCTTGATCCTCTTGCAGACTTCAAAGCCGGACATTTTCGGCATCATGATATCCAGCAGAATGAGGCCTGGGGATTCCTCCGCCACGCGGGCCAGCGCCTCCAGACCGTTGGTGGCGGTAACCACCCGCACCTCGGGCAGATCCTCCATGTAGGCTTCGAGGAGTTCGAGGTTTTGCGGGTTGTCATCCACCAGCAAGACCGTGGGGGTTGCGGTGCGGTCGATCATGGGACGTGTCTCTTCTTTTTCTGCCACGGGTTCGCCCTTTTGCAGGCCACAGGCTCGGATATCCGCATCGAGCGCCGGAGCCTATGAATAGGCTACGCGACAACGGCCCTCTCCGCCAGTTCTTCAAGGTCCGACTTGAGGGCGAGGCGCCGGCCAACATCGCACGTACCCGTTCGAGCTGGGTGCGTGACAGAATTGGCGGGCACAATGAGCGAAACAATGCGTGCCGCAAGGCACAGCCCGACAATAGCCCAGCGATTCATCGCTGGGGCACCGATGTCTCCTGTCAGGTCAAGTCCCGTAGGGACGGTTGACGACCGTAGTTCGGTTCAGTCGTCCCTACGGGACTCGCGCGATTGGCTCTCAATTTTAACCCCAGGACCATGTCCTGGGCTACATTCAATCCGTGCCTACGGCACGACGAGAAGCCGCCAAAACTGTCACACACCCGTTCGAGCTTTCGCTATACGCATAACGTTGACCGAATCGTGCAAACCCTTATCGTAGGTGTTGCAATGTTTGTAGATATTTCCTCGACGGGTTCTACTCATTCGATGCGTTTGAACTATGACTAAATCGCATTTAGGATCGTGCTTAAAGGGCTTCTTTCAGAGCCGCGCCCGTGAGGCGGTATGGTTTCGCGTGCAAGAACCGCTCCCTCACGGTCGCGGCTCGGCTTGTCCAACCCCTCTTGAACACCCTCCAGGGCTCTCGGCGAAGTGTGCGGCGCCCGGTTGGCGCGTTGGGCTCTGGCTGTGGATCCTGTCTGTCGCGACGATATCGCCGGTCAATGCCAGGGCGCAGGCTGATCTGCAGACGCAAGACGCGCAACCTGTCGCGACCCGTGCCGGTTTAGCGTCTGACTTCGACCAACTGATGAACCTCGGCAAGGCCCACCTTGAAAACCGTGATTCAGCCAAGGCCATTGATGCCCTAACGCGAGCGGTTGCGAAGAAGCCCAAGTCGCCTCGCGCGCTGCGCAATCTCGCCCGTGCTCATTATTTGGGCAGGCAGTTCGAGAAGGCTCTTGAATCGCTGTCGAAAGCCGCCAAGGTCGAATCCGAATCGGTGGCGACCGAATACCTGTCGGGACTTTCCCTGTTTCACCTGTCGCGGTTCGAGGAGGCGATTCCCTATTTCGAACGCGCCGTGTCGCGGGATCCTCATACTGCGGCGCTCCGCTACCAATTGGCTGGCGCGTATCAGTCTGTTCAGCAGCACGACAAGGCCAAGAAGCAACTGGAGGAAACAGCCCGCCTCGATCCGCTCCACGCCAGTGCCCATTACAAACTGGGAACCTACGCCCGTCAGGCCCGCAACACGAAGGAGTTCAAGCTCCGAATGGACGAGTTCTTGCGCCTGCGCAAGATCTTTGGAGATGAGAATCGTTCCGTCGATGCCCTCGAACGGTGCTTGTACACGCAGCCGGAAGCGCTGCCGACAGAGGTCGATCGATCGAAACGACCGCCGCCGATCAACGTTCGATTCACCGACGTTACACGGGAACTAATCCCCCAAGCCGAGGATCGTTCCGCTGTGGCTGTGACCGTGCTCGAAGTGGACGAAGACGGGCGGTGCACGTTGTTCACCGTTACGGCGGACGGTCGAACCGGCCTGTTGACCCCGTCAACTGCTGGTGCGCTGGTGCGTAGCGCGTGGGGGCCCAAGCTGGCCGACGTGTCCGGCATCGAAGCGTGCGTCACGGGTAACTATTATGACGTTGTTCCTGAAGGCGCAACGTTTGACCACAAGATTCACGCCCGCAACGACGTTTTGATCGTCGCTCGCGCCGGCGTAACGTTGCTCCAACGGGTCGGGCGGGATGAAACCGGACTCTTCGAGGATGTCACGCAATCGGCGGGATTGGCCGGCATTGGCGCTGGCCGGGTCGTCTGGGT
>JADFMZ010000386.1 GCA_022563615.1 Planctomycetota bacterium | reverse complement strand
CCTCATTCAATTGGCCTGCGCGTTGCTTTGGTACAGACGATTGAACGTTTTGAGATAGTTTCTAAGAAGTGCGGCAAGTGTTCTTGGCCCGTACATTTTAGCGCGTCAGTACGGCCGTCGCCCAGGTGGAGGGGTCCACGTACCAGTATAAGTCGTCGCCGACGGTCAGGTATTGCTGTCCCAGCTCGCGGTCTTCCAGAATGTAATAGAACCCGATTCGCTGGTGCTCGACCGGATCGAAGCCGTTGAGGCATTGAGCCGGAATGTGCGCCTCCAGTGTGTAGCCGGACTGCGTCACGCGGGACGCAACCACGATCCGCTCGGCGGCGACGTGCGGCGCGTCCTCCATGGCGCGTTTGATTTTGTTGACGCCGGCGACGGCATCGCGTTGGGCCCGTCCGCCCCCCGTCGGGAGGAAATAGAATTGTTGGCAGTACCGCGTCGCCCGCTTGTTGGACCGGGCGTCGCGCATGTCGGTGCAGAGGCGCAGGTTGTCACCCGTCCAGAAGCGGCTCGGATCACATCGCGGCGGTTGATGTTTGCCGGTCACACGGCACGCAATGCACAGGCCGCTCTCGTTCCAGCAGGCCCATACGTCGGCGAACTCCGTCTGGCCATCCACCTCACTAAGTTTCGGCAAGAGGTCCGCGTCGGTCCAATCGTTCACGGCGCCGTCGATAACCGGCAGATCCTTGCGGTAGTGCAGGGAAAGCTCGAACTCAAACAGGAATCGATTGGGAACCAGCGCCGTCATGCCGATTGCAGTCCTTCGTCCGCTATTCTCAAACGACACTTGCGCCAGATGTCGTGCATCTGCCGCGAGTCATTCTGGCTGAGGGTGCGAACCCAAAACCTGACGTGGTCGTGACCGCCGTGTACTGCGATTTCGACATCTTCGCCGAGGCGTTCCACCTGCGTCGGCGTCAGCACTCCACTTGGCGCTCGAAGCTCAACGCGCAAGCCTCGCCCCATGTTGGTGACGATCTTACCGACCAGCCGCTTCCCGTTGGAAAGGAAAAACCGAACCGCCGTCTTGCTTTCCCATGAAACCTCCAGTTGCGGATCCATAGCCTTAAAACGCCCGACCATGGCCAGTAGAAGATCCTGCTTCCAGCGGATGACGTGTCGCCCGTGGATCGACTTCTGCGACAGGTGCCATTGCCTCCCGTCGCTTTTCCACGGTTGGGCTCGGTCAGGCTGAGCCTCGGCTCGTTCAAGCTCTGCGAAATATCCCCCGACCGCCGTCTTGAGAAAAGCGCGAAACCGGCCTTTGGCAACGTCTTTGAAATCCCGCAGGTACAACCGCACCTCTTCCCAACCGGCGGAACAGGATCGCAGTCGCGCGCGACTCCACTGGCCGTAGATCGGAAGGTCCGTCCGCTCGTCAAGTGTCTTGATACTCAACTTGTTCACCAGGCCGGCCTGGCGAAAGGTTCCCCGACTTACGCGTAAAGCCACTTCGAGCAGATCCTTGCCGCCGGTGAGAATATGGCAGAACCACGGTTGCTGGCCCGGCGCCTTAATCTCGATTCGGGTGCGGTGGTTCCAATGGGTCTTTGCGAATTGGCCAAGCGATTCGATCGTCTCCACGATCCATACTAACACTGCGGCGTCCCATTCGATCTGTGTTCCTTTCCGGTCCACGTGATTCAGCGTGTGCCACGTCTGACCGTCGCGCTCCCAGGGCAGCCCGATCGACTCATCAAGGTGCGTCGATTCAGTCCGCATGGTCCGCACCGATTCTTCCCACTTTGAACGCTGCGAGCCGTCGTCGCGCGTTGGTCCATAGACCGGTCGTTCCTCCAGCGGTCCCGCCGCCAGCACCGGCGCCAGCGCGACCCCGGTATGGGAATCCTTGGTGCAGGCAACGCGCTCCGGCGTGTCAGCCACAACGATCCACCCACCGGCCTGACCCGCTTCGGGCCCCAGGTCGATCACCCAATCCGCGGTCTTGATCACGTCCAGGTTGTGCTCGATGCAAATGACCGTGTTGCCCGAATCCACCAGCCGGTGAAGCACGTTCAGCAGCTTTTTCAGATCGTCGAAGTGCAAACCGGTCGTCGGCTCGTCGAGGATGTACAGCGTCTTTCCGGTCGAAGGCCGACCCAGCTCAGCCGCCAGCTTGACGCGCTGCGCCTCGCCCCCCGACAGCGTCGGCGCCGGTTGACCCAGTTGAACGTACCCCAGCCCCACATCGTCCAGCGTTTGCAGCATCCGTCGAACCTGGGGTATTTGCTGGAACAGTTCCAGTGACTCGTGGACGCTCATCTCCAGCACATCCGCGATGTTCTTGCCTCGATATCGCACCTCCAACGTTTCGGGCACGTACCGTTTTCCCCGGCATGGCTCACACTCCACCCACACGTCGGGCAGGAAGTGCATCTCGATGCAGCGCTGCCCCATGCCCTGACAGGCTTCGCAGCGGCCGCCGGGGCGATTGAAGCTGAACCGATTGGCTGTGTAGCCTCGGATCTTGCTCATCGGCAGCTTGGCGAACAGCTCGCGAACGGCGTCGAACACGCCGGTGTAGGTGGCTGGATTGCTCGTGGGGCTGTTCCCGATCGGCGATGCGTCCACGTTGATGACTTTGTCGATGGGGTCGATCCCGGTGATGCGATCGTGCCCGCCCGGCACCACTCGTGCTCGATGAATCCGCGCCGCCAGCGCGTTGTACAGGATGGCGGACACCAGCGTGCTCTTGCCGCTACCGGAAACGCCGGTGACGCAGGTGAATCTCCCCAAGGGAAAGGCTGCGTCGATCTCCTTCAGGTTGTGCTCGCGAGCCCCGTGGACGATCAGCCAGTCGATGCCGCCGTCCGCAACGCCCTTTCCCGAGCCGCAGGCTTCAGCCTGCGCGAATCTTCCGGAGTCGTTGACTTCCTTCTGCGCGAATCTTCCCGAGTCGTCGATTTCAAGCTGTGCGATGTCTCCCGAATCATCGATTTCATCCTGCCCGAACCTTCCCGAATCGTCCTCATCCGTTCCCCATTCGAAAGTTCGCGCAGGCTGAAGCCTGCGGCTCAGGGGTTCATCTTGTGCCATACGACGGTCCGTCAATCGCGGTACCGGCCGGCGGTTCGATGGGATGGGGATCGCCTCTTTGTACGAGAGGTATCGCCCGGTCAGCGAAGCGCGCTTCGATCGAATGCGCTTCGGACTGCAAGCCGCTGTGATCGTTCCGCCAAGCGTGCCCGCCCCGGGTCCGAAGTCCAGGACGTGGTCCGCCGAATCAATGACCTCTCGATCATGTTCCACAACCAGCAGGGTATTTCCCAGATCACGCAAGCGCGCCAAGGCCTGTAGAAGGCGATGGTTGTCGCGGGGATGCAGGCCGATGGTCGGCTCATCCAGCACGTACAACACGCCGGTTAACCCTGAGCCGATTTGCGAAGCCAGTTGAATCCGCTGGGCTTCACCGCCGGAAAGCGTGCCCGCCA
>JADFMZ010000060.1 GCA_022563615.1 Planctomycetota bacterium | reverse complement strand
GCCAAATCGTCGGGGTGGGAACTGGGCCCAATGGACGCCACTCTTTCTTGATGACACCCGACCCCTGGATTCCGGCCGTTTCGGATTACGGGGTGGCGGTCCTGACGTTGTTGCTCTTAATCGCGGGGACGATTCTGATCGGGCGCCCGCGCAGGCGCACGGTTGTCAAGACTTAGGAACACCGCCGAAATAACTTCCCGATTTACCCGACGGCAGGGATGGCTCGGTAGTTCCATTTGGGCAAGAAGCTATCGAACACTATCTTCATGTTCTTCTTGAATCCCTTGGCGCACTTGCGGCCAATCTCGTAGGTCTTGTCCAGGATATCCACGGTCACCTCCAGCCCGGTGCGGGTCTTGGTTTTCTCCATCAACTCTTTGACCACCTGAACCGTATGGAACACCACGCCCTGGCAGGCGCGGGTCACGTGCGGGAACAGGCGGTGCTCGATCGGGTTGTACTTGGAGCAGTATGGCGGGTAGTGTGCCACGCGGATCTCCAACCCCAGCCGATCCGCCAGTTTTTGCAGCTCCTCCTTGAACACGTACCGGCTGGAGCTGTTGCTGCCCCCACCATCGCACAGTAGCAATAATCGCGTCGCCTGCGGGTACTGATGGCGTCCGTGCTGCTGCCACCAACGCTCGATGCTGTCGCAGGCGAACTGGCTGGTTTCGTGACTGATGCCCAGGTTGATGTGCCCGCGGTTGAGACCTATGTCGTACAGACCGTGCGGGAATACGGCCCCGCTGGCGGCACTGGGGAAGTCGTGGTCGAACACCTCGATAACCTCCTGGGTGTACAACTTGCCATTGCGGTAGAAGTTGCCCAGCAATTCCTTCTTTTTAGCGTCCATGCTCACGACCGGCTGGCCCGCCTCCAGGTATGCCTGCTTGAGTCGGGTGATGTTCTCAAATTGAGCGTTGCGATCAGGATGTCGAGGCCCCATCGCCTTGACCTTCTGAGCCTTGCGTTTCACGTACCCGTGCCGCTTGAGTAACTGCTTGACCACGCCCTGCCCGGCGGGCGTCCCGCGCTCCGACAGCCGCTGGGAAATCTCGCGCCGCGTCAGGTCTGTCCACTTGATGTCTTCCCGCATCGGGTCGCCGGCGGTGTGGTCCCGCAGCACGCCCAGGAAGTTTTGCTCCAGCCGCGGACAGATGTCGATTAGCCGCCGGCGTCCACCCCTTTTTTTCGAACTCGGCCCGCGGCGGGATCCTCCGGCTGCTCCAGTTCTTCCCGCCCCCGCTGGATGGTCTTGGGGTTGCAGCCCAAGACCTGTGCCACGTATTCCACGCCGCCATGCCCGAGTTTAGCCGCCTCCACCGCCGCGTACCGCCGGCGATCCTTCTCCGACAGCGAATCGAAGAACCGCTTCATCGTCCGCTCAATCACCACACCGTAGGTTTGCATACAGTCCTCCTTGACTGAAACCTTACGCTCCTCCCAACCGCGACGAGATCATAACGCGCCCGCGGCGAAATCGGGAAGTTATTTCGCTCGCGTTCCTAAGCCGTAGACGTTGTGACCCGCGAACCTTAACTTGATGCGGTCAGGGAATAGTATCTATAATTCGCGGCCAACGAGCCGAATAACTATACCCTGAATGGAAAAATCGCAACTGGAATCGACAAGAAGGGGGTCGTTACGCGGGTTGTCCCCACGCAGGATGATGATTCTTTGGTTATCGCGCCATTCGACGCTGACGCGTTTGAGCGTCGGCTGACCATCCACCAGGCAGGCGCAGATACGTCCCTGGACGTGTTCCGGCTCTACATCTGGTCGATAGTGGACCAGGATGATGTCGCCCGGCTTGAGGGTTGGCTCCATACTGTCATAGGCCAGACGTAGGCAATAACAGTTCGGAGACCATTGGTGGCTGAGCACCGGGAACATTTCGAGCTGCTCCTGGGAATCCGCAGGAGGGCCGGCCGGAATAGAGCCAAAGAGGGGCAGTTCGCGGGTTTCCAGCGGCTGGGGGGCGTCGTGATCCATCCCGCCGCCGATAAGCACCCCCTGGGGCATGTCCAGCGCCACAGACAGGGCATCGATGGTTCGTTGTCGAGGCCGACCTAGTCCCCGTTCAATCGCCGAAATGTATCCCTGGTTGACGTTGGCGGATTGAGCCAATTGCGCCTGGGTCATCCGAAACTCGAGCCTTCGACGGCGGATCCGAGCCCCGATCGACTCGCTCGCCCGACTCCGGATGACTTGGGCATCGTTCCTCACTCCCCAATAATACCACTTTGCAAATTGTGCCGCAATATCGGGCAACAAAGAATAACCAGCGACGCATTGGGCGGTGCTCCTGGAGATGCCTGCCTCCTGTCGAGCCATTACGTGCAAGGCTGCATTGGATTCTCCAGGATCGAAGCTCCACCTCTACTTTTTGCCGCTGGAATGTCGTTGAGGCTGGGCTAGGGGCCACTCGATTCGCCTAGAGCAAGCTCTTTTTTTCTGTAGCGGCCCAACAACCGTATTTCCCGGGAGATTTCCCCGAAATGGGGATACACAATAAATGAAAACGCTGTAATGGGCGACTCCCCCGGAGCCGAAAACTCATAGGAATGGCGGGTCTTATAGGGCTTGCGTGCCTGGAGGCCCGCGCCGCGCCTGAACAATCCGCCCCGAGCAATCGGTGGCGGTGCGCCACGTGCGCAGCGGAGCACCGTCGCATGGAACGTAATTGAGTAGGCCACACAGTTGATACGAAACATTCAAGACGATCTTCGGGCTCCTTTCGATGAGCCTATTGAACCGCTTGGAGCCCTTGAGAAGTCGTATGCGCATCGTCGCTGCCTCATCACCGGGCACACAGGGTTCAAGGGCTCCTGGCTGTCACTCTGGCTGCACCGTATGGGTTCACAGGTGGCGGGCTATGCGCTGGCCCCGCCGACGTGCCCGAGTCTCTTCGCCTCGGCAGAGATCTCAGAGCTGGTCCGGGACCACCGAGGTGACGTGCGCGACTTGGAGCGATTACGCACCGTAGTCGAGGTGGTCAGGCCGGAGATTGTTTTTCACCTTGCGGCCCAGCCGATTCTGAGGCGGTCCTACGCTGAACCGAAAAACACGTTCGACATCAACGTGGGCGGGACGGTTAACCTGCTCGAGGCGCTGCGAAACTGTCCGACCGTTCGCGCGGTGGTCGTTGTTACGTCTGACAAGTGTTACGAAAATCAGGGACTGCGGCGCGCTTTCCGAGAAGGCGACCCTTTGGGCGGTCATGATCCGTATAGCGCGTCCAAGGCGATGGTTGAAATCGTCTGCTCGTCCTATCAAAAATCCTTCTTCGCGTCTGCGGGAGTGGCGCTGTCCACCGCGCGGGCGGGCAACGCCATTGGCGGCGGAGACTGGGCCGAGGACCGTTTGATTCCCGATGCCGTCCGCGCTTTGCAGGCCGGGCAGCCTGTAGCGCTTCGGAACCCGCGCTCGATTCGGCCCTGGCAACATGTTTTGGAACCCTTGATGGGCTATCTGATGTTGGGCGCGCGTTTGCTGGAGACCGAGGGCGTTGCCGAAGAGGAACCGGCCGGCGGGTCGTGGAACTTCGGCCCCGACCCCGACGCCAATCGCACCGTTTCCGATCTGATGGACGAATTCATCGGCGCCTGGGGTGAGGGCCGATGGCAGGATCTTTCAGCCGAACAAACGACTGCGCCGCATGAAGCCCAACACCTTGCTCTGTGTTGGGACAAGGCGCGCACCCAACTTGCATGGCACCCGACGTGGGGATTCAGCGAAGCAATCCGCAAGACGGCCCAGTGGTACCGGCGCTGGGCGGAAGGTGCATCGGGCCGGCAACTGTGTCTGCAACAGATCCGTGAATACGTTGATACGGGAAAACGGACTTCAACACCGCTGCGCCGAGAGCGGTTCGAGATGGACATCGCCGAGGAAAGGAACGTCTGATGAAGCTATCGGGTCGAATCCGGGAGTTCAAGGCGAACGCGCCGATTCTTTTGAGCAAGCCGGGCCTGTACGGAAAGATGTTGGCCGGCGTATTTCGCGGCATGGTATTGAAACAGAACGTACTGAGATACCTGGAGCTGCAGATCAACGGCGTGTGCAACCAGACCTGCGAGGGGTGCTTCGCCGCCAAGGCCATGAACCCGAGCCGGGATCGGATATCGGTCAAGGAGATCCGCAACGTGTGGCGAGAGCTGAAGAAGCTCGGCGCCATTCAGGGCATCGTTACGGGCGGCGAACCGACCATGCGCGAAGACCTGTTTGACATCTTCGACGCGCTCGAGATTAGAAAGTCGATGTTTGCCATGACCACCAACGGTCTTTTGCTTTCCCGCAAGTATGTCCGGGAACTCAAGCGAATAGGCCTCAGCTATCTGGCCGTGAGCCTCAACTCGCTCGACGCTGCGGAAAACGACCGCATACGCGGAACGCCGGGCCACTTCGACAAGGTGATGGAGGTGATTGAATGGACGAAAGCGGAAGGGCTTCCCATGGGCCTGTCCACCCTCCTGTCCCACCAGAATGTCGATGAGTTCGAACGCATGGCGGAGTTCTGCTACGGCAAGAACATTCAGATCTGTCCCGCCTTCGCCGTGGCCCAGGGGAAATGGGCGGGCAATACCGAGGTGCGGCTCACGCGGGAGGACTACGACAGTTTGGATCGCATCAACGAAAAGTATCCGATCGTTCGATCGGAACTGACCAGCAACTACAGCGGACAAAAGACCTGCCCGGGGGGCACGGAGAAAATCTTCGTCTCGCTCTACGGCGACGTCACCACGTGCCAGCTTAACCCGATCAGCTTCGGCAACATCCGGCAAGAGCCGATCCGGCGCATCTGGCAGCGGATCCTGAAGATTGACAGCTTCAAGAAGATCAACCCGGTCTGCGTGGTCTCCAGCGACGACACCTACGTCTCGTTGTATATCGATCCGATCGCCCGGTACAAACATCACCCCGTTCCCATCCAGGAACATCCGGTCATGAAGGACCGATTCCCCGACCTGCCTCCGCCCCGTGAGCGTGGGCGTTCCAAGCCGCGCAAAGAGGTGGTGACACTGGGTACCGACTTGCTGGGCAAGCCCGAGATGTCGCCGACCCGAAGCGCCGAGTCGGCAACAAGCGATCGAAACCATGAAACGGAATCGGCGCCGATGGTTGCGTCTTGAGCATGACGTCCACAATGAGCATGACGGCTACAAGATGTCGAACGCTGTCGGATGTCCTCCACCCTATTGTCCTGGAAGACATCGGCCACGTTATCGAACAGACGCCGATCCTTGAGCGTTTAAGCGGAAAGACCGTGGTGTTGACCGGCGCGGGGGGGCTGCTGGCAAGTTATCTGGCCTATACGGTTGCGGTGCTGAATGAATCGTTTTTGTCGCAGCCCTGCCGCCTTCTGGCCATCACCCGGCGCAACGTACGCTTCTATCCGCGTTTGGCGCCTTTGGTCGAAGCCGAAGGCGTCAACTTCATAACGCGCAACTGCGCCGAACCGGTGGTTCCGTTCAGCCCGCCTGTCGATTACATCATTCACGCCGCATCCTTGGCCTCCCCGATTGACTATCTGGATCGGCCTCTGGAAACCGCGCTGACCAATACGGTGGGACTAACGGCCCTCCTTGAGTTTGCTCGAACCCACGCCGTCGATGGGCTGCTGTTCATCAGCAGCGGTCAGATCTACGGCTCACCCCCCGAACGACACGTGCCTACGTCCGAGAGCTACGTTGGCGAGGTCGATCCTCTGGCGCCGCGATCCTGCTACGACGAGGCGAAGCGGTTCGGCGAAACGTTGTGCGCCATTTACGACCGGAAGTACGACGTCCCCACGCGAATTGCGAGGCCGTTCCAGGTGTACGGTCCCGGCGTAAGCAGATCCGACAAGCGAGCCTTTGCTGACTTCACGTGTTGCGCCGCCCGGGGCGAACCGATCGTGCTGCGCAGCGATGGGCGAGTGCGACGGTCGTTCTGCTATCTGACGGATGCGACGGTGGCTTTGTGGCATGTGTTGCTGCGGGGTGAACGCCTTGAGCCCTACAACGTAGGTTGCAGCGAGCCCTTGATGACCATCCGCGAGTTGGCGGAACTGATCGCCGGTCTCGCCGACGAGCCGGTGGAGATTATCCAACCCATTCAACCTAAACAGCGCAAAGATGATCTTTGCGCTACCCACGACGATCATCACGATGACGGGGCGCCGCTGGTGACCTGTCCCGACATCCAGAAAGTTTCCCGGCTGATCGGGTCGGATCCCAAAGTGCATCCAGCCAAGGGTTTCAGGCGAACGCTCCGTTGGCTGGCTGACGAATGGGCCGACGGGCGAGGAGTGTCATGAACGTTACCACCCGACAGAACTGTCGGCTGTGTGCAACGCCCTTTGACGATCCCTTTCTACATTTTCCGCGATTGCCCGTTGCGGGTGTGTATCTCAGAAAGGATGAACTGGGCGGCGAACCATGCGCCCCGTTGTCCGTGCATTGCTGTCGCTCCTGTGGACTGGTGCAGTTGGCCCAAGAGGTCTCTCAGGATTTTTACCGGGAATACCGGTTTTCCGGAGGCCATTCCGCGCGATATCGTTCCCACGTCGCAAACGTGGCGCAGGTCGTGCAATCATTGGATTTGCCGGCTGGTTCGCTGATCGTGGAGGTCGGCTCCAACGACGGCACTCTTTTGCGATGCATGGGCGGCGCTGGTTACGAAGTGATCGGATTCGAGCCCGCCCGAACTTTTGACGACGACCAGCCTCCTACCCAGGTGCGCGTGATCCACGATTTCTTCTCGCAAGCCGCACTCGAGGAGCATGGCGTGGAACAGGCTGACGTTCTTGTCGCCCGCCACGTGTTGGAGCACGTGTCCGAACTGGACGATTTCGTTTCGGCGATTCGACAGGCCTTGGTTCCCGGCGGTTGGGTGATACTCGAAGTGCCCGACGCCGTTTCGCTGCATCGTGGCGGTGTTGTGACCAACTTTCTCCACGAGCACAACGTGTACTTCACTTCGGCGACATTAACCGAACTGATGACGCGGCATGGTTTCTCGCATGTTCGGTCGACGTGGGTGGAGGCGCACTGCGGGTCGATCCTGGCGATCTACCGCAAGGACCACACCCAAGCGACTTCCGAAGTCGCCCCGCAACTGGCCGAGCGGATCGGGCCGGCTGCGTGGACAGACTTCGCATGGCGCGCGGGAACCTACCTGAAAAGTTTCGGAGAATTGTTGCAATCGTTGCGCGTTGACGGCCCGGTCGTCGGATATGGAAGCGCCCAGCGAACCACGACGCTGATCGGTATGGCCGACCTGGGTGAAGGCGCCCTCGATTATTTCGTGGATAAGAATCCGAACCACCATGGGCTCTACCTTCCCGTCGTTCATCGGCCGATCCATTCGCCCGATCGCCTGGTGAAGGAGATGCCTCGGCATGCAGTAATCCTGGCTCAATCGTTTGAAGAGGAAATCGTCGAGGAAAACGAAGAGTATTTGCGACGTGGCGGAACGTTGGTCAGCACTCGCGACGCCGCATTTCGCAGGATCGCCGCCGCATGAACGCCGGCATCCCCCAGGAATTGCGATCTCAAACGGCTTTGCGCCCGCTCATTACTATTGTAATGCCCGCGCGCAACGAGGAGCAGAACCTACCCGAGCTGTACGACCGCGTGCGCGCCGCGACCACCCACCTCGACGACTACGATTTCGAGTTCCTGTTGATCGACAACGGCAGCCAGGACGGCACCGAAAAACTGGCGCGGCAATTCACGATTCAGGATCGTCGGTGGCGTTACCTGCGATTCGCGAGGGATTTCGGGTTCGAGGCGTCACTGGCGGCGGGTTTGCACTACGCCCGAGGGCAAGCCCTGATCTTTCTGCCCAGCGATCTGCAGGATCCGCCCGAAGCCATTCCCCTCATGCTGGACAAATGGCGGCAGGGCTACGATGTGGTTTACGGACAACCGACTCGCCGCTGCGACGCCAACTTCCTGAAAACAATTGGAGCGCGTCTCTGGTACAAAATGATCTACCATCTGAGCGACGTCAAAATCCCGCCCAACGCGAGCGATTTTCGTCTGATCTCGCGCCCGGTGGTCGAGGCGCTCAAACGGTGCGGCGAAAGGAATCGCTATCTTCGAGGCCTGGTGCACTGGGTGGGCTTTCGCCAGTGTGGTTTCTCCTATGAACGGGCGCCACGAACGCAGGGTCGCTCGAAAGCGGGATTGCTGCCCTGCATCGATTTTGCAATTACGGCCCTGGTTACGTTTTCAGCCAAGCCGCTGCGTTGGGCCAGCGCCTTGGGTGTGCTGGCCATGTCCGGCAGCGTGTGCGGCGCGTTGGTCTATACCGCCGTTTTCATTCTGCACCGCTATGGTATTGATCTGGGCGTTCCGCCACCCGGCTGGACGACGATTGTGCTGTTGATCTTGCTGTTCGGCGGCGCGCAGTGTCTTTTCCTGGGTATCCTTGGGGAATACCTCGCCAAGGTTCACATCGAGGTGAAGCACCGCCCCTTGTGGGTGGTTCACCGGACGGCCGGCTTTCCGGCCAAGCAGGATCCTTTAGGCCCGAGCGATGACGAAACGCACGCGCCACCAGCCCGGAATCTTCCGAGGCGCGCAGTCGAGCACGCCCGGGAACACGTTCGAGCGTCGGCGGCCAACCTTCCCTGGGAGATAACGGATTATCATGAACCCAGTTCGATCCGAACGTGACTCGACCGGTCTGGCTTGCCGGATTCGTCGACACTCCTTGAAGATGGTGCACCGCGCCGGCGCCAGCCACATTGGCGGATGTCTGTCGGCGGCGGATTTGTTGGCCCAACTCTACGGCGGTTGGCTGCGTGTCGATCCGGAACGGCCGGAGTGGCTGGACCGGGATCGCTTCATCCTGTCGAAAGGGCACGTGGCGGCGGCTCTGTACGCAACCCTCGCAGAGATCGGGTTCTTCCCCCGTCATTGGTTGGATAGCTATTGCGCCGACGGCGCCAAACTCGGGGGTCACGTCATGCACCGCGGCGTCCCAGGTGTGGAGGTATCCACGGGGTCGCTGGGGCATGGGCTACCGATTGCGTTGGGGATGGCCTTGGGGCTAAAGCGGGATCAGCGCGCCGCCCGCGTGGTGGTTCTGCTTTCCGATGGCGAATGTGATGAAGGGTCGAACTGGGAAGCGGCCTTGCTGGCGCCCCAACTTCGATTGGACAACCTGGTCGTGATTATCGATTGCAACCGCTTTCAAGGTTTGGGCCGGACCGATGAAGTGGCTGCACTGGAACCGCTAGGGGCCAAGTGGTCGGCGTTCCGTTGGAAGGTGATCGAATTGGATGGGCACGATCACAATCAGATCGCCGGAGCGCTGGCGGCGATCCCGTTCGAGATGGATCGACCATCGCTGATTCTGGCGCACACCATCAAGGGTAAAGGCGTCAGTTTCATGGAGGATGAACTGGCCTGGCACTACAAGTCGCCCGACGACGCGCAACTGGCGGCGGCGCTGCGGGAAATCGACGCTCAAGAAGAAAAGTGCAGGTCCAGGTCTTCGAGCCTATCACCGGCCGAAGCCTCGAGTTTGGTTATAAACACGGAGGTTAGCTAATGCCCGAATCCCTTTCACCAAGGCGCAAAGTAGCCTTTGTCATCGACACTCTGGGTTTCCAGGAAATCCTGTCGATTCCGATCGTTTCCGCAGCCGCCAAGGCTCGGGGACATACCGTGGCGCTATTCGAGTTCAGCCGGAACCCCAAGAAGGTTTGCCGCGAGATCGTATCCTTTGCACCTGACATCGTGGCGTATTCCATAAGCTCGAATGAGGCGCACCGATACCTTCAGATCAACGACACGATCAAGAAGAGCGGGAAGTTCTTCTCGCTGTTTGGCGGGCCGCACCCCACATACTATCCGCAATTCATCGAGAAAGATGGCGTCGATGCCATTTGCACGGGCGAAGGGGATATATGTTTTCCTGAATTCCTGGATCGGTTCGGCACGGACGCGATGTATGAGGTCAGCAATTTCTCTTTCAAGACGCCCGACGGTGGGTATCGAAAGAATCCCGTGGCCCACCTGGTCGAAGATCAGGATTCCCTGCCTTTTCCCGACCGGTCGCAGTTGTACGAGAAGAGTTACTTCATGGCGCGCAATCCGATCAAGATGTTCATGGCCGCGCGCGGGTGCCCCTACGACTGTTCCTATTGCTTCGTTCACGCATTCAACAGTATGTATAAGGGGAAAGGGGCGATCATTCGGACCAAGAGTGTGGAATACCTTATCGCCGAGATCAAGGACGTAGCTCGAAGGTATCCGTTGAAGTGCATCCGATTTGCGGATGACATCTTTGCGCTCGAACGCAAGTGGCTGGAGGAGTTCGCCGAGGAGTTTCCGCGTAAGATTGGCCTGCCGTTTACCTGCTTTCTGCGTCCGAATGTTATTAAGGACGAGTACGCCAAACTTCTAATGAAGGCGGGTTGTCGATCGGCTTATATAGCCATCGAATGTGCCAATGAGGATATCCGGCGCCGCATCGCCAACCGGCCGATCAGCAACGACCAAATCATCTCGGCGTGCGCACACCTCAAGCGACATGGGATCCGCGTGGGTACGTTTAATATGGTCGGGCTGCCTGACGAAACCGAACGTGACATCCTGGACACTATCGATCTAAATCGGCGGATTGGGGCCGATTACGCCGAGGCCTCGATCTTTCAACCCTACCCCGGCACCAGCATCACCGAGTTTTGCAGGACCAACGGTTATCTCGAAGATGACGCCGAGCAGTGCGAAGGCGAGTACGCCAAGTCCGTCCTGAAGGGGACGCCGGCGTTCAAGCAGAAAGTTCTCGTGCTTCACAGACTGTTCACCATGATGGTGGATCATCCACGGATTCGAAGGCTCGTCGGCCTCCTATCCAAAGCGAGCTGGATGAACGGGATCCTGACGATTGCGTCGCGATTCTACTACGGCATCAACATGCACCGACGGATTTACGGATCGCCCATTCCCTGGTGGTTGAGGCTTCACGGGGCCTGGAGGTTCTTTCTATCCAAGAGCAGAGTATGAGAAAGGCATTCATCGATACGATGTTGGAGGTGGCCGGGGATGACCAGCGCCTGAATCTCGTCGTTGGCGATCTGGGCTACTCCGTTGTGGAGCCGTTCGCCAAGCGGTTTCCCGATCGGTTCCTGAATGCCGGCGTCGCGGAGCAAAACATGACCGGCCTGGCCACGGGCTTGGCGCTGACCGGTGAGCGAATCGTCTTCAATTACAGTATTGCCAACTTCCCGGTCATGCGTTGCCTGGAACAAATCCGCAACGACGTCTGTCACCACCAGGCCAACGTCAAGATCGTCGCCGTAGGTGGCGGCGTGGCTTACGGCGCGCAGGGATTCAGCCACCACGCGGTGGAGGATCTGGCTGTCATGCGGGCGATGCCCGGCATGGTCGTAACGGCGCCGGCCGACGCGGCTGAAACGCGCGCGGTGACGCGCCTGGCCTGTGCGACACCGGGCCCGTGGTACATCCGACTCGGAAAGAACGGCGAACCCGGCCTGCACGCCGGATCGGTGGAGTTCTCGCGCGTTGGGGCGTCGATTCAAGTTTGTGACGGTCGGGATGGAACGTTGATCGCCACGGGCGCCGTTGCGCATGAGGTTGCCGAAGCCGCCCGCCAATTGGCCCGACGAGGCGTGCACGTTCGGATGCTGAGCATGCCCTTCGTGAAACCGATCGACCACCAGGCCATCCTACGCGCCGCGTCGGAAACCCCGTGGATCGTCACGGTTGAGGAACACAATGCCTTCGGCGGTTTGGGATCGGCGGTGGCTGATGTTCTGACGCAAGGGCCATTGAACACCCGGCTGCTGCGCCTCTGCTATCCGGAGTTCATCCACGAAACCGGTGGGCAGGCGTTCCTGAGAAGGCAACACGGCCTGGACGCACTGGGGATCGTGGACTTCGTCCAGCGAGAGGCCGTCGGAAACTGGTAGGCGCCATGCGCGTTCAGATAGGACCAATAGGGGAATGAGTTTGG
>JADFMZ010000059.1 GCA_022563615.1 Planctomycetota bacterium | reverse complement strand
CGGCGTGGTCAGGACCCCCGGCCGCAAGGGTGGCATCCACGACCATGCCCAGGCCTGGGTGCTGTACGGGCTGCTCGACGGCACCGAGACGCTTGAGCGCTACGACCGCGTCGATGACGGCTCCAAGCCGGGCGATGCCGAGGTCAAGCTCACCAGCGCTCCCCAGGGCCCCCCGGGTCAGGCCGACCTGGTGCCGCCCTATGACATCCACTCGGAAAAGGGCGGGCCGGACAACGGTCGTGTTTCAGTTTGTCAGGCAAACCGTGAACGTCTCGAACCGGCTAACGTCGGTCGTGAACACCCCGAACGCCCCGCCCGGCGACGGCAAAATGAAGCCGCCCAAAGGCCCGCCGCGCCCCCGCAAGACGCCGTTTACAGAACGCCAAAAGGAGGTTCTTGAGACATACTCCGATTGTGGGCGCGATGCCGCTGCGGCAGGACGGAAACTAGGCACGAGCAAACAGTACGTTTCGGAAGTCGTTAAGAAGTCACGCCAGAAGTTCAAGCAAGGTCATGGAAGCCGACGTTCCGTTGAGGCGAACCAGAAGCTCCCGGCGAATCGGGACGGGGTAGAATCAGTTTCCGAAGGTCGCGGAGCTTCCGACAAAGGAACCGGTCGAAAGCTGCGCGTGAAGCGCAAGTTCTGACGGCGCACCGCGTCAACTCGGTCAACCAAGTCAACAGCTTTCGTCAACCATCCGCTGCATTCACGCGAATTGTCTTGTCGTCGTAAGTGCGGATGCGAACCACGTTTGGAGAGGGTCAACCTGTGCGCGCCCTGAAATTTGGTTGACCGTTGCGCCAAGGGTGAGGAGCCGCAATTGGGCGGCCCGAAACCTGAAAGGGTGTGAATCATGGAACTCTTGAACGTCAAGGACGTGGCCGCACGGCTGAGAATCAGTCAGCGGCAAGTTTGGAAACTGTACAGCTCCGGGCGGATACCGGCGCCGGTTCGGATATCTCGGTCGGTTCGCTGGCGCGAGGCTGATATTGACCGGTGGGTTGAGCTGGGATGTCCGTCGCGCGAGCGGTTCGAGGCGGAGCTGGTAGGGGGGCCGAAGCGATGAGAGATAAAGAGGGGCCGCGCGGGTGGCAGCCCGACGCGGCCTTTGAGAATATCGACAGCGGCCACAATATCAGCTCCATCCGGTATCGACAACCGGCCCATTGCGAGCTGCACGGGATCAACATCGTGGACCGCTTCCCGTCGCGTTGCCCGTTGGCGACTCCGAACCCGCTTGCCACGCTAGGGCAATTGCAGGATATGGCTTGGCGCGTGATCGGTCGCATTAGCGACGATCCTGAGCTACCCGACGCGCTCGCGCTGCTGGATCAAGAAAGAGTGTGCATGGCTTGTCTGGATCGCATTTTGACCCATCCGACCGTGCGGCGGCTCCGCGAGAAAACGGGGGTGGCGGCATGACTTTGGAACGCGACGTATCCAAGATTCTGAACCCTTCCAACGACAATGCCTTCGCGCCTCAACCTATCCGCAATGTGCCGCACGCGGAGGCCAAGCCGAAGATCGTCCGGTTGTCGGACGTGACGCCGAAGCCGGTCCGATGGCTTTGGCCGGGGCGGTTTCCGTTGGCGAAGCTCAGCTTGTTGGCGGGCGATCCGGGCTTGGGTAAGAGCATGATCGGAACCGACATGGCTGCGCACGTTTCGACGGGGACACCCTGGCCGGACCGGCGCGATGAGCCGATCGAACCTGGCGGGGTTGTCTTGCTGTCAGCCGAAGATGATGTCGATGACACGATTCGACCACGACTCGACGCAGCCGGTGCCGACACATCGCGGATCATTGCGATTCAGGGCATGGAATTTGACGACGCGGGGACCGGGATGAAGCGCACGCGCTCATTCAACCTTGAGCGCGACCTGCCGGGGCTTGAAGATGCGATCCGGCAGGTTGGCGAGTGTCGGCTGGTCGTTATCGACCCGGTTAGTGCGTTCATGGGCAAGACCGATTCCCACCGTAACGCCGAAGTACGGGGCGTCCTGGCTCCGCTGGGAGAGATGGCGGGCCGGTTCGGTCTCGCGGTAGTGACCATAACGCACTTGACCAAAGCCTACGGCGGCAAGGCGATGTATCGCGCGACCGGAAGTCTCGCATTTACGGCGGCGGCCCGAGCGGCGTGGCTTGTGGTCGCCGACAAGGATGACCCGTCGCGTCGGTTAATGCTGCATGTCAAGAGCAACCTTGCCCGGATGCCCGACGGCTTGGCCTATCGGATCGACTCCAAGGCGATAGTCGGCGTCGAGGACGTTCCCTACCTGCTCTGGGAAGACGAACCCGTGACGATGACCGCCGATGAGGCCGTGGCGGCTGAAACGCGTCAGGACCACGACCGGGGCCTTGGGCGCGGGGAAGCAACGGTCGAATGGCTGGCGAATCAGCTCGCGGACGGCCCCGTCCCGCCACGCGAGTTGGAAAACCGTGCCCGTGACAAGGGGCTGTCATGGGCATCGGTAAAGCGAGCGAAACAACGCTTGGGGATCAAACCCCGTAAGACGGGATTCGGCAAGGGATGGCTTTGGGAGCTGCCAGCCGAAGGCGCTCAAAATGCCGAAGGCGCTCAAAGCATTGCCCTGAGCACCTTCGGGGAAAATGAGCACCTTGGGGACCGTGAAGTGACCGAGCTATGACGGGCGAAGTGTTGCTTGAGCAGCTTCGGGAGCGAGACATCCGGCTTTCGGCCAACGGGGATCGGCTGGTGGTCGATGCCCCGCGTGGGGCGCTGACGGAACAACTCCGGGGGACGCTACGGGAACACAAGGCCGAGCTGTTGGCGATCGTAACGGCTCCCGACCTATGGGCGCGGCGGGCGGCCGCGTTGCTTTCCGGCGTGGCCGACCCGGACCTTCGGGCCGATTTGCGGGAGCTATTCGAGCATCGGGCGGCGGTCTGTGAGTTTGACGGCGGCCTGAGCCGGACCGACGCCGAGCGGGTGGCGTTCGGCGAGCTGCAAGCGGCGATGAAAGAATCGGCGGAATCGACTTGACGCTGCGCCTATCATGGAGTATATTTAAGATGAACATGGACGCGAAAGCACGTAAGGCGCTGGGCGTGATTCAGGAGTGCGTAGCGGCCAAACGCTACATCGTGCTACCGCACTTTGTGCAGCGGATGGACCGGCGCGGGTTTTTCTGGGCGGACGTGCTCGCGGTGATTGACAGTCCGGGCGACGTTCGCCACGACGGCCGTGACCGATTCGACCGACCGAAATGGATCGTATCCGGCGAGACGATCGACGGCTTAGGTGTCGAGCTGGTTTGTACGATCGACCGCGACGATCGCGGCAACTTGACGGTGTTTATCACGATCTACTGACTACGCCGAGTCCAAGACCGATGTCGGAAAAGTTGAAGGGAAAGTGTGATGTGTGTGAGAAGGAACCGCGCGTTCTTACACACATTGATAGCGGGCAGCGGATTTGCCGCACGTGTTTGCGGGAACTTCGCCCGACGCGCCCCAAACATTTGGCGTCGGCGCAGCAGCTTGCAAGACTGCGCGAGCAAGGAATAAACGTTGGTCCGGACACAACAAGAGCCGACGTGAAACGCTTCCAAAGGATACTTCAGGCGCGACAGCGCGGGCTGGATGTCAGCGACGACGCTCCGATAGAATACGTGGACCAATTGCTTGCCTCGCTTCCGAGAACTCTTCACACGAAAGTGCGAGGTGTCACGGCTACGAATGACGACGGCTCTGATCGACAGAAAATAGTTCGGTGTTGCAAACCTGGAGAGATGCTGTCGCTGGTTCGCGAGCCCAAGAACCGGTATGACCGAAACGCCGTCGCTGTGTATCGAAAGGGAGGTTGGCTATTGGGAGTGCAGCAGATTGGCTACCTGTCTGAAGACCTGGCAGAAGAGTTTGCGGCTCGCCTTGATTCCGGGGAGAGAATTGAGGCACGTGTGTCGGAAGTCACTGGCGGAGGCGGCAGTTTCCTTAGTGCACGCAAGAACTACGGATTAAACATTGAGTTACTGATCTATGGACCTTGAGCATCGCGGGGCGGACCGCGCGGAAACTGATATGGATGGGAACCCGAGCTACAACCGTCGGCGCGGGCGCGGCCCGGCCAAGCAGCTCAGCAATCCCGATTTGCCCTACACCATGAAGCTGCCGGACGGGCGGACCCTTTATGTGGAAGTGCCGGGCCGGTGGGTGACGGCCGACCGCGACGGGAAAGCGGCCTTGCTGCCGGACGGCGTGGCGTTTCTGGATCGTGTGCGGGCGTTGGCGATCAAGCTGGATCGTCCGCCCGGCCCCGGCTACATCGTCGCCTTGCGGGAAGCGCTGGGCATGACCCAAAAGGAATTCGCCGAGCGGATCGGCGTGGACAAAATGACCGTTTCGCGTTGGGAGCGCGGCGCACTGCGACCGAGCGACGAATCGCTCGCGGTTATCGAGCAATTGCGCAAACAGGCCGTGCGCCGCGGCGTAACGATTCCGGCGTAGGAACGGCAACGAAAGCGACGGTGACATATGGCAAGGGTTTTTCGGCACAGCTACACGCAAAAGCTGCCCGACGGGCGGCGGGAAAAGCGGACGTGCGCCAAGTGGTATATCGAGTACACCGAGCCGGGCGGGCGAGTACGACGTGTTCCCGGCTTCACCGACAAGCGGGCGACGGAAGCCCGTGCCAACGAGCTGCAACGCCGCGTTGACCGTGAAAAGGCGGGCATCATCGACCGAGCGAGCATCGAGCTGTCGCAACAGCTTTCGAGCGCGATCGGCCGGCACATGGAAGCCTATCGGGTGCACTTGCAGGCGTCGGGCGTTTCGGCGTGGCACCTGTCGGAAACCACACGTCGGCTTAAACGCATGATCGCCGATTGCGGATTCGACCGGCTGTCCGAGATAAAGGCCGAGCCGGTGCAACGGTGGTGCAATCGGCAGATCACCGAGCAACGACCCGCTGGCGACGAATCGAAGGGCATGGGTCCGCGAACGGTCAATACCTACATCGGCAGCCTACGGGCGTTCGTGCGTTGGTGCATCGCCGACTGTCGCATGGCCGTCGATCCGCTGGCGACCGTGACGAAGCTGGACGAATCGACCGACGTGCGCCGGGTTCGCCGAGCAATGACCGAAGATGAGCTGTCCCGGCTGTTGGACATGGCCGAGCGTCGGCCGGTGTTGGACGCCATGACCATCCGACGCGGCAAACGCAAGGGTGAGGTCGTCGCCAAGCTAAGAGACGCGACGCGGGCGCGCCTTGAACGGCTCGGACGCGAGCGGCGGCTTATCTACATGACCCTTGTGCTGACCGGGCTGCGTCGCGGCGAGCTGGCCGCGATCCGGTGGGGCGACATGCAGCTCGACGACCCGCAAGTGTGGGTGACGATTCGGGCGAGCGTCGCCAAGAACCGCAAGGCCGACGCCTTGCCGATCCGGGCCGACTTGGCTGCCGAGCTGCGGGCGTGGCGCGACGGTGCCGGGAAGCTGTCCGATTCGGACCGCGTGTTCAACGTCCCGACCGGGCTGGTACATATCCTGAAACGCGACCTGAAAGCAGCGGGCATCGACCCCGAGGGCGTGGACGTGCATTCAATGCGTCACACGACGGCAACGTATCTCGCCAAGGCGGGTGTCGCGCCGCGGACCGCTCAAAGCATCATGCGGCATTCGGACATCCGGCTCACGCTTGGCACCTACACCGACCCGAAGCTGTTGGACATGGCCGGTGCGTTGTCGGCGCTGCCGAAACTTATCCGCTCACCGGGGCCGCAACCTATACGCGTGCGCGCGACCGGGACGCACGGCAAGGCCGGTCCGGCGCTTGGCGTTTCACTTGGCGGAAAGATGCGCTCAGCGGGGCATCGCGGTGCAACAATGTGCAGTCATACTGACAGTGACGGGGGTATGGCACCGAAAGCGCAACCTGTTGCCGGTGCGCGAGTTAGCAACGATTTGCGCGTCGATTCACAACAGCGGGCGAACGGACTCGAACCGTCAACATTCAGCTTGGAAGGCTGATGCTCTACCAATTGAGCTACGCCCGCACCGGCCGGCCACTGCGCTTCACGAAGGATCGCAAGGACTCCGCGCAGCTCTACCGTCGGCGGGTCATCGAACACCTACACGACTTGGTGTGCATCATAATCCGAGATGGATCATGGTTCAATGGATCCATGGAGCGGTGGAAGACGGAGTGTACGGCTTCACTAGTTCCCATTGGCCATTGGAAATTTCGTGTCTTGGCGTGGTAATAACCTCCAAGTCTGTCCGCAAGGCCTCGTCCCCGGCGCAAATCATGAAGATTGGCAAGACCAGGAGTCTTCAAAGAGGGGCCGAGTCCGCAGCGCGGATCGGCGGAAACAAGAACGGGCGATGTACGAACGCTTCCGCTCACGGACGGAGACGAAGCTCGTCAAGCTCCGTACCGGGGCAAAAAGTCGAAGACTACGAGATTCAGGCGTAGCCCATCACGGCCGGAGCGATTGCCACCATCCCTCTCCTTGAGGTCGATTCTGGTCATCATGCGGTGACAGGCCTGTAGTGAATAACCGTGATCCGAGGGCGTGGGGAACATAGGATCTAATCCTGGTTCTTTCACGACTTCCGTTCTCAAAGTAGCCCGCATGGAGAAGTTATCGGACTACAGCTCGACCGACATTGACGCGTATCCCTCTTTTCTTCAGATTTAACAAGTCTGCTCTGGTTCACACCGATCCAATGCCTTAGTATCCCGTTTCTGGCCCGATGGGTTCGCGGCGTTGTACGCTACGGTGATCGGCTGGGATTTCTAACCACTAATGGAGTCGGCTTTATGAAGAAGGTGTTTTCGTGATCCGGGTCAGGCCACGCGGCAACGAATCCATTCAGCAGATGCTCAAGCGCTTCAAGCGTCTTTGCCAGCGCGAGGGGCTTACCCGAGAGATCAAGCGGCATAGTTACTACGAGAAGCCCTCGGAACGCAAACGACGACAGCTACGCAAGCAGATACGCAAGATAGAGAAAGATCTGGAAGTGCCGAGGAACACGCGCTAAGAGCCCCCTTCCAATGGGTGTGGCACGCGGATGCAACCTGTGCGTTTCACCTGGAGAAAACCGCGTCCACGGGTGTTCGTTAGATAGCCTTTGAAGCGGATCAATTCATCTCATTCCTCGGCCGGCACGCGCTTTATCGTGTCGGCCGGTTTTTTTATGCGCTGATTGAGAATGGACCTGCAATCGGAGCTATCCAGTGCGAGGATGTTTTTCAGATTGACTGTCCAATACAGACGGGCGTGACCTATTGAGAGTTGGCCGATAGAGTGACCGTCAGTTCGACTGGCGCGGAACGAGACCCGTTGAAGCATGGATGCTTTTCGGCGCGGCGGCCCCGTTGTCCGATGTAGTCACCGGGCTGGAAAAACTCGGCACGCTCTTGTTCAGGTTCGATCGGTTGGAGAAACACGCGGCAATGATCAAAGAAAAGGTGGCTCTGGTCACGGGTGGATCACGAGGGATCGGGCGGGCGATCTGCATCGAATTGGCTGAATCCGGCTTCGCCGTCCTGATTAACTACAATGAGGATCTTGAAGCGGCGGAGCAGACTCGGCAACACGTCGAGAAGGCGGGCGCACCCGCCGACGTGTGCCAGGCTGATGTCTCCGCCACATCACATCGAGACCTCCTCGTGTCGTATACGATGGAACGCTTCGGGCGGGTCGATTTGCTCGTCAACTGCGCGGGCATCGGCCCGAAGGTTCGCAAGGATATTCTTGAAACCGACGAGGAATCCTTCGATCACATTCTGAAAACAAACCTGTACGCTCCCTATTTTCTAACGCAGCGCGTCGCGCGCGAGATGATCGAGTTGATTCAATCCAAGGCGATCCCCGGCGCCGCGATCGTGAACATTTCGTCGATCCGATCTTATACCGCTGCGGGCAACTACGGCGAGTACTGCATCAGCAAAGCCGGTGTCAGCATGGTGACCAAACTCTTCGCCGTGCGGCTGGCCCAGTACGGCATCAACGTTTACGAGATCAGCCCCGGCATTATCGAAACGGACATGACCTCAGCCGAAAGTGTTCGAGACTATTACAACAAGAAGATGGCCAACGGCATGACGCCGATCAATCGTTGGGGCAAGGCGAATGAAGTGGCGAAAGCCGTCGGGTCCATCGCTCGTGGCGATTTCCCATTCAGTACCGGCGCGGTGTTCCACGTCGACGGCGGGTGGCATCTAAGAGAGCTGTAACGCGTTATCAAGAAAGATCGAACCGGCGCTCCCCACGGGGTTGGCCTGTTCCGATGAGCGGCATATCCTTCATGCGTGGAAGATCAGGCTAAACCACTGTTCGTCTATGACGGGGATTGCGGCTTCTGTCGCACGTGGGTCAACCGTTGGCGGGTGCAGACGCAGGATCGGGTGGACTACGCGCCCTTTCAGGAGGTTGCCGGGCGCTATCCGCACATATCCCCGGACCGATTCGCGGCGGCTGCGCAGCTTATCGAAGCGGACGGTCAAATCTACGAAGGGGCGGAGGCGGTCCTTCGCGCGCTCCAATACATCCCCGGCCACTCCTGGATGCTGTGGTGTTACCGGCGCCTTCCCCTTGTCGCTCCGGTAAGTGAGTGCGCGTATCGCTTGGTCGCCAATCATCGCAAGGGATTCTCAACGCTGACCCGCGTGTTTTGGGGCAAGCCGTCACAGCCGACATCGTATGATGTGACTCGCAGCCTGTTCCTACGCCTGTTGGGTGTCGTCTATCTCTTCGCGTTCCTATCGCTTGGTGTGCAAATCGTCGGCCTGGTTGGCGAAAACGGTATCGTTCCGGCGGCGGACTGGCTAGACGGCATGACCCAGAGGCTGGGAGCCGAGCGATACTGGCGCGTGCCGACGCTGGCCTGGATTGATGCCAGCGATGCTTCTTTGAAACTCCTATGCTACGGCGGGGCGGGGCTGTCCCTGCTCCTAGTCGCCGGTGTCGCGCCCTTGGCAATGCTGATCCTGCTTTGGATTTTTTATCTCTCGATCACGACGATCGGCGGCGTCTTTCTGCACTTCCAATGGGACAACCTGCTGCTTGAGACGGGTTTGCTGGCCGTTTTCCTGGCACCGGGTCGGTTGTTTTTGGGATCTGCCAAGGCCGCACCACCGTCGCGGATTGCCATCTGGCTGCTGCGGTGGCTGTTGTTCAGGTTGATGTTCCTTTCCGGCATGGTCAAGCTGGCAAGCCAAGATCCGGTGTGGTGGGATTTGACGGCCCTGACGGTTCACTACGAAACCCAACCGCTCCCAACCGTTGCAGCCTGGTACGCACACCACTTACCCTTGTGGATTCAGAAACTCTCGTGCGGAATCATGTTCGGGATCGAACTGATCATTCCGTTTTTCATCTTCGGCCCGCGACGATTGCGCCAGATCGCGGCGGTCGCCATTACGTGCTTGATGATCCTGATCGGCATCACCGGCAACTACAACTTCTTCAATCTCATCACGATCATCCTTTGCGTTTCGCTGCTGGACGACAACTTTCTACGCCGATTCATGCCGCGAGGTCGATCGCCTGGGAACTCTATCCCAAATGAACTGCTCCAAACTGAGCCGCAGGCTTTAGCCTGCGCGATGTCATCGGCGACATCGACCGCAGGGCATACTGTTCTTCCAGAGTCCATTCAACTCAATCCGTCGAGCGCGGCGCGTTGGGCCAGACGGTTCCGGCGCGTCTTTCATCTGCTTGTTGCTGCGTTCATTCTGGTCATCAGTACGGCCCAGGGTGTTCGGCGATTCAACCGGCTGCCGGGTTTGGTCGAAGAAGTTCGACCCATGCTGGTCCGAATCGCGCCGTTTCGCAGCATCAACTCCTACGGCCTGTTCGCCAATATGACCGAATCGCGCCCCGAGATTATGATCGAAGGTAGCGATGACGGCGTCACCTGGGAGGAATACGAGTTTTTCTGGAAGCCGGGCGATGTGAAGCGCCGGCCTCGTTGGGTTCAGCCTCACCAGCCGCGTCTCGATTGGCAGATGTGGTTTGCGGCGTTGGGCTCTTATCAGAGAAACCCCTGGCTGATCAGCCTGTTGCGCCACACCCTCGAAGGCACCTCCGACGTTCTCGCCTTCTACGAAAAGAACCCCTTTCCAAAGCAGCCGCCGAAGTTTGTTCGCGCCGTCTTGTACGATTACCGATTCACGAAACCGGACATCCAACGAACCAGCGGCGCCTGGTGGCACCGTGAGCGCCGGGGTTTGTATTGCCCGCCGCTTACGCTGGAGAAAGGTCGGCTTCGCTGGCATCGCCGATAACGAGAGATCAGAAATCATTGCGGACGCCCTCGCTGACCGGCGGTATAATAGAGAAAGCTCTATTTTCCAGTAACGGTCCAACGATCGCGTTTTTCGGGATATTTCCCGGGAATGGCGATACACAATAAATGAAAACGCTGTAGGGGTGGCTGTTTCGGTCAGGAAGGGGAGAAGCTCATGTCCGTCGCAGAGGGCATCGGGTTGGCAATGGTTGCGGGGCTGTGCGGCGTCGTTTTCGGCGCCTTGGCGGCGATGGTAGTCGTCTTGCAAGATCGCCGACAGGCCGGTGCGAGGCATCGTCGCGCTGACGCTTACGTTCGTTGGTTGGCGGCGCGGCTGGCGCTGAGCCGGGCGTGTGCGGCGTGGGTCGCCTCGACACGGGCACTGGCCAACGAGCGCCCGGAGTCCGCCTACTTCGACCTGCGCAAGGAGGAAGCACGACGGGCGCGAAACCAATGGTACGAGGCCTTGCATGAGCTGGATCTAGCCCGGGTGTCGCTGGTGATTCTGGCCGGCGACACATCACTTCGATCGCAACTGACGCGGCTGGGCGGCATCGACGCAGACTTAATACGAACGGCCATTCAGGCAGACAATCCGAAATGGGAGCAGCTGATGGAGCGGCTCCGCGCGGCCGATGTCGAGGCGGTTCAATTCGTCGAGACTGCGATGATCGACGGGAAGCGTAAGGATCGCGGGATGGAAACCTGCTTGACCCGAACCGTCCACTTGGGCCGATCCATCTTCCGGCACTGGACCAAACCGGGTTCTTAATACGGCGGTTCAAAGGTCGCACGACAATCTGAGGCGCAGGCACTTTGGATAAGGCCCGCGCTAGCGCGTAAGAGTGGTCGGCGATCACAGGAAACCGTGACATCGCGCGGGCTTAAGCCCGCGGCTCAGGGGTGATGTAGAATCACGCATGGTGATTCAGTGCTTGAAGTGCCGGGTTGCGGTAAAAATCATTGCAACGCCGCGCGCGTCGCAGGCGGCGATCGTTTCTTCGTCGCGCTTGGAGCCTCCCGGCTGGATGATGGCGGTCACGCCGGCGTCGATGAGGATGTCGGGGCCGTCGGCAAAGGGGAAGAAGGCGTCGGAAGCTGCGACCGAACCCTTGAGTTCGTCGGCGTGCCCGTTTTCTTTCGCTAGCCACGTGGCGATGCGGCAACTCATCACTCTGGACATCTGACCAGCCCCGTTGCCGATGAGCATTCCATCCTTGCAGATCGATATCGCGTTGCTCTTGGTATGCTTGCAGACCAGCCAGGCCAGGCGAAGGTCATTCATCTCGGCGTCGGTCGGACTTCGCTTGGTGACACTCTTCCACTGCTCTTCATTGAGGCCGACAAGATCCCGAGATTGGACCAGCATACCACCGGTTATTGATTTGAATTCGCGTGCCTTCTGATCTGGTTCCCCCGACATGTCGCCGACGGTGAGCAAGCGGACGCGCGTGCCCCATTTTTTGGCGGTACGGATGACTTCCATCGCGTCATCATCAAACATCGGTGCGATCCAGACTTCGACGAAGAATCCACCCGCGCCGGCTTGCCTGCCGAAGCGGTCATAGGTCTCCATGACCGTTTGGGCGAAGTCGGCGTTGATGTCAAAGTTGCAGGCCAGTATCCCGCCCATGGCCGCGCCGGGATCGCCGAGATAGGCCTTCCGGTAGGCCTCGATCGACTCGTTGGCCACGCCAACCCCACAGGCGTTGGTGTGTT
>JADFMZ010000058.1 GCA_022563615.1 Planctomycetota bacterium | reverse complement strand
CCCCTGGATCGCCGCCAGCCGGCAGGCGATCTCCTCCAGGCGTCCGAGACTCCCCTGGGGCTTCGTCAAAACATCCTGCCGGGCACGAGCCGCGGCTCCGGCCGCTTCGTCGAGCGCCGGAATCGAGACGTTCGATACTTTCGGCCCGGACACTTCAAACATCAGAACTCCACCCCCTTCTGCGCCTTTATCCCCTGATCCGCATACGGATGCTTGATCGATCGCATCTCGGTAACCAGATCGGCATACTCGATCAACTCATCGGAAGCGCCCCGGCCGGTTATCACAACGTGCTGCATCTCAGGCCGCCTCGTCAGCACGTTGAGAACATCAGTAATATCAATCCACCCGTACCTGATCGGATAGGTCAACTCGTCCAGAATCACCACGTCGTACCCGCCCGAAAGTATCCGCTCGGATGCGAGCTTCCAACCCGCACGCGCCGCCGCCGCGTCGTCGCTGAGATCTTCCGACTCCCAGGTAAATCCCTTCCCCGTCGGCGTGATCTCGATTCCCATCTTCTCGGCAGCCAGCAACTCGCCGTACTGCCCCTTCGGCTGCTTGATGAACTGGATCACCGTGACCTTCATGCCGCGGCCCCAGGCGCGCGTCATCAGTCCGAACGCCGCCGTGCTCTTGCCCTTGCCATCGCCCGTGTTCACGATCACGAGGCCCTTGCGCACCCGCCCTGGCGAGCCCTTTTTCCGTCGCGGCCGCCTGTTCGCCCCCGGCATGATTCCCTCCCCATGAAAAACCCGCTCACTCCCGCCAGCACGTCCTTCGCTGACAGGCGTACACCGTGAGCGGCAAGGTCTTCGTAAATACCGCCTGCCCGCCCGCCCGTGTAATCGCGCTCCACGAACGGCCTGTCCTCAACCAGTATCAGCCGCCCGGCGCCCGCCGCAGCTTCAAGATTAGAAAAATTGTTCGGGCCAACCGGCATATCGCACACAATCACCAGATCGGCTGCAGCCACAAGAGCATCGTGCGTCCGCATCTCATCCTCGCCAACCGGCGAGAACGGCGAGACGGCAACATAACGCACCCCCAGATGATCGGCCGCTTCACGGTCCGTGTCACCCTCGCCAAGTTGCCCCACCGTAACCTCGTATCCCGCCGACACCAGCGTCTGCATCAGGAACCGACCCGACCCGGCGCCGCAGATCAGGTGAACCGTCCCGCCAGGCATCTCGTCCATGCCTGCTCCCCCTGCATCCGCCGGGCCCGTCAGATTAACCCTCGGACGGCCTGTTAGCGGATCCGGCGACACCGTCGCGTCTACCTCGAACGCCGCACGCAGATTCGCAGGCGTAAGCACGCTCCCCGGCGACCCGTCCGCCATAACGGCGCCTTCCTTCAACAACACCAGGCGGTCGGCGAAGCGCGCCGCAAGCGACAGATCGTGAAGAACGGCCACCGCGGCCAGCCCGTTCGCAACCTCGCCCCGGACGAGCGCCATCAGGGACAGTTGATGCCTCAGATCGAGATTCGACGTCGGCTCATCAAGCAACAGCAGTTGCGGCTGCTGAGCCAGCGTCCGGGCCATCAACACCCGCTGCCGCTCGCCGCCCGAAAGCTCGCCGATTCGACGCTCGGCAAACTGCGCCGCCTCCGTCCGCTCCAACGCCCGATACGCGATCTCGCGATCGCCCTGCGTCTCCAGTTGGAACCTGCCCAGGCTGGGATACCGGCCCATCAAGGCCACCTCGAACGCCGTGAACGAGTATCCACTGGAAGACGACTGCGGCAGATAGGCGACTGAACGCGCCCGCTCCCGCGCCGACAGTCCCGACGCATCCACGCCGTCAATCACAATTCGCCCGGCGCTGGCCTTGATTAGCCCCGCCAGCGCCCTGAGCAAGGTCGTCTTCCCCGATCCGTTGGGACCGATCACCACGACAAACTCGCCGCGGCTCACCTCCCACGAAACACCCCGCAGGACGGGACTGCCGCCCAGCGCCACATGAAGCTGGTCGACAACAAGGTAAACCCCGGCATCAGCCGTTTGCTTGCCTGTGGCCGCGCTCAAAGGCGCATGGAGGGTCATCGCCTAATCGAAGTCCTTGAACTCAACACCCGCGAACGCGTCCGGATACAGCAGCGCCGCCAGCTCCTCAATACCGCGCACGTTCCAGTGCGACAGCGTCGTGAAGAAGCGCGGGTCGCCAATGACCACCCTCCCGTCAGCGATGGCCGGCACTCCTGCCAGCGCCGGCTCGCCCAGCAGCTCGTCACGCAACTCACTCGCTTCGGGATCAGGCTGCGTGATGACGATCAAGTCGGGGTTCATTGCCACTATGCTCTCCAGAGAGATCGTCTGATTCCCCTCAAAACCCGCTTCGGCCGCGGCGTTCACACCACCCGCCTGCTCAATGATGCCGCCCTCGGTCGAATCTCCTCCCGCAGCGCTGATCGAGTCCGAGAACCTGGCAATCGAGAGCACAGTTGGCCGCTCACCGGCAGCCACGCCGCCTGTCTTCTCCTGAATGAACTCGATCCGGCCCCGAATGTCGGCGATCAGGACCTCAGCAGCGGCCTCTGCGCCCAGCATGTATGCCAGAACACGGATATTCGTCTCGTGGCCCTCTGAGGACCTTTCAAGCGCCGTTCTGACCACGGTAATCCCCGCGCCTCTGATCGAATCGACAAGGTCCTGCTTCGTGAACTTGCTGGCAATCACAAGGTCCGGGTCCAGCGCGACAACTTCCTCGGGATCTCTCCTCACCTTCGGGAGATCAGCAACAGCCAACGCCACGTTGGAATACGTCTCGTTGGCAGTGAAACTGCCTATGCCCACAAGCGTCTTCGCGCCAACCAGCGCCACGACGATCTCATCATGGCCAAGCGATAGCGTATGCAGCCGCTCAGGCGGCCCCGCGATCGTCACGCGCTCGCCATCAACCTCAAGCTCGCGCGGCCAGCCAAAGTTATCCGGGTCGACAATCCCCGGAATCGCCCACGGATTCGGCGTCGGAACAGGCGTCGGCGCCGGCCGGGGGGTGGCCGTTGGCGCCGGCCTTGGCGCGGCGGTCGGATCAGGGACCGGTGCAACCGTAGCCGTAGCCGCCGGCAGCGTGATCGTGGGCGTCGCCTGAACGGCTGCCGGCGCAGCCGCATCGTCCGAGCCGCAAGCCGCGACTAACAACGCCGCCACCGATAGCACGGCAAGCAGCACGCTTTTCCGAATCCGACCTGTTATCCAGGTAGCTTTCAGCCCCATTCTCATCAGACCTCTCTTGTCTCCATGTGTAGACCAGGCAAATAAACCCGATTTCTCTCATCACCCCCGGATCACAGGGGATCACAGGGATTCCGCACGCGCCCTGTTCTTAACCAGGAGCAACATGAAAAACGGCGCACCGACGAACGCCGTGATGATGCCGACGCGCAACTCAGCAGGCGATGCCACCGTCCTCGCAATCGTGTCGGCGGCCAGGTGCGACAGGTAGCCATACGCGAACGCCGTCCCACTGTCGTCGGACGCACTGTCGAGGAGCTTAAAACCGGTTGACCAGTGGTGGCAGAATTGCTTGACCCGGCTTAGCCGCTTGGCAAAAACCATGTCGGCTGCGATGCTTCCGTAAAGGTAGGCGATCCCGTGTCGCGCGAGCAGGGCGCCGATCGCAGTGGGCAGCAACTGCAATCGCTCCAGAATCGATCCGCTCAACGCGATGTGCGTGCCCGGCCCCCAGGCCAGAACCGTGTCCGCATCACCCAGCAGCACCCCACCCGCTATGATTATGACCCAGACGCCCAGCTTCATCGGCACCTCGCAGCTTCTTCTATCGACACGTATTTGCCCCGGTCCAAGCCTGCCGCATTGTCCGCATCTTGGCACATTTCCAGGTCCAATCGTAGGTAAAACTTTCAGCGGAAACAAGGTCCGTGTGCCACTGTTTTCAAGCAGTGCCGTTCGTGCAGTTTGTGCACTGCTCAAGAGCAGTGGCACACCTACAAGAGAGACGGGTTCGTAGCCCCTGCGTTTCATCGGCTGAATCACCGGCGTTACCGGTTGAATCTCCGTTGTCACCGGTTGAATCCCGGCTGGGTGGCCCATGTCCTTTGGACATGGGGGAGACGATGACATAAGTTCGGTTTCCCAGCCCATTTGGTCCGCACCGAGAACCCTACAAAAATGGTGATGCTATCCGCGGGGATCATCGTCTCCCCCACCTCCAGAGGAGGTGGGCCACCCAGGTCGATGCCACAAGGGTTAATGGAATAGACTCTGACGAAGTCGTCGCCAGGCTATTATGGCAACGACTTTGGAGTACAACCCAGTATGTATTTTATCGGTTGTGACGGAAAGGGTGTGATCGATGGGAAGGTCATTGCGATCGTCTGCTCTCCTGCGAGGAGCCATCCTCGTCGGACTCGTCGGGGTCGCCCTGTTCCTGCGCACCTTCTTTGTCTACGGGCAATGCTTCCCCGGCCCGTACGTCAACTTTCAAGGTACGGACCCCTGGTATCATGTTCGTGCGGTTGAGTACCTTATCCACCAATTCCCATACACAATCGGCTTTGATCCCTACGCCCTGCATCCGGACGGGCAACACGTCGCTGTCGGGCCGCTGTTCGACCTCGCGGTCGCAGCCATTGCGCTAGTCGCCGGCTTCGGATCCCCTTCATTGAGCTTGATCCATACGATCTGCGCGTGGTTCCCAGCCGTGCTCGGAGCTTTGATTCCCATCCCGATTTATTTTCTCGGCAAGAGGCTGCGGGACGTAAGAACAGGGCTCATCGCGGCCGCGACGATCGCCATCCTGCCGGGGCCGCTGCTTCGACGTTCGTTGCTTGGGTACGCGGACCATCACGTTGCGGAGTGCCTGCTCAGCCTGCTTACCGCCGTTCTTTTCTTGCGCGCGATCCATCGGTTCAATCGCGCTACAGCCGCCGGCGACCCCAAGAGATGCCAAGGGCCTAGATCGGTCGGCCCCGGATTGTTAAGCGCCACGGTGGCTGGCGTCGCGCTCGGAGCCTATCTGCTGACCTGGGTCGGCGGATCCTTGTTCGTCCTGGTGATCGTTTGCGCATTGGTTTGCCACGTGATCGCGGACTATTTCTCCGGTCGATCGCCCGCAGCCCCGTGCCGGGTCGGCGCAGTCGCATTCGGTTGTGCCCTGTTGATGGTCTTGCCGTACTACCGGGTTCCGGGATTCCAGCACCACATCGTTTCCCTGGTTGGCGCCGTCGTTGTGATGCTGGTCTTGGGGGTACTTTCTCAAACCGCCCGCCTGCGCGGGTGGAGCAGGCGTCGCTTTTTCGTCCTTCTCATTCTGGGGTTCGTCCTCGGACTTGGAGGCTTGCGCGTGGTCGCCCCAGGTCCCTTCGAGGAGGTGCTTTGGTCCATCCAAAGGTTCATCGCGGGGCAGGCAGGGACGTTGGTCATTGAGGCGTCGCCGATTTTGTACGAAAAGGACGTGTTTTCCCTTGCACCGTTATGGGAAATGTTTGGCCTGACACCGCTTTGGGCGGCGGTTGGTTTCGCGCTTCTGGTCAGCGCGACCGTGCGACAGGGTTCCCGCAACGCGATGTTCATTGTCGTTTGGACGATCTTCGTTGCGGCTGCGACACTCGCGCAGCGCCGGTTCGCATACTATTTCGCAGCCCACCTCGCGCTGCTCTCCGGGTATATGTGGAGTTGGCTCCTCGATGTCGGCTTCGCCTGGAATGGGATCCGAAAAGTCCGAGCGATCCATCTGCGACGGACGATCGGGGTGGGCTTGGTGCTGGGCGCGGGGCTTTATCCGCTGGTCGAGCCGGCGATGCGCCTCGCCGCTGAACACACCGGCCCGCCTCCGGACTGGCACAAGGCCATGGCCTGGCTGCGGGATAACACTCCCGAGCCGTTCGGGGATCCCAGCGCCTATGTCAGCCGGTACGAGCCGCCCGGCTCGCTCGAACCCAGCGTAACACCGCCGTCCGCCTACGGCGTCCTGTGTTGGTGGGATCACGGGTATTGGATCAGCGCCTTAGCCCGCCGCGTTCCCAACTCCAACCCGACCCAGGCCGGCGCCGAAGAGGTGGCCCGGTTCTGGACGGCTCAGGACGAGCACAGCGCCAACCAGGTGCTCGACCGGCTCGGCTCGAAGTTCGTGGTGGCTGAGGGAACGTTGCCGGTATGGGAGGATACCGACAGCGGGCGGCTGATCGGCAAGTTTCAAGGCATCGTCCAATGGGCCGGTCGGAAGCCAGAGGAGTTTTTTGAAATCTACTATCTGCCGAAGGAGGATGGCGGCTTTGAGCCGATGACGATCTATTACCCCGCGTACTACCGGTCCATGTTGACCCGGCTCTACGTTTTTGCGGGTCGAGAGTATGTCCCCGATCAAACCACTTGGGCTATCCAGTTCATCGAAAAGGTCGACGCCCTGGGCCGTCGGGTCAAGCAAATTGTGCGGACGGTCCGGTTCGCAGACGATGTGACGGCTGAGCGATTCGTCGCGCGCCAGGATGACGACCGCTGGCGAATCGCGGGCATCAATCACGCCCAGAGCTGTGTGCCGCTCGCGCCGCTGGAGCGATACAAGCTGGTTTACAAATCGCCGACGACGGTTGCACAAACCGTAACCGAGGATATCTCCTACGTGGAGATCTTCGAATACCTCGGCGCCACGGCCAGGGCGGACCAGGTTGTCGTTCCATGACCCACTCAATCGTACCGACATCTTGCGACCCTTCAGGTGAGTCGTCATACTGCACAGTTGTATGATCGGGGTGTAGTCGCTGACCCCTGGGGTAGCGCAAAGATGATCTTTGCGTTTCCCCACGGCTTCAAACAACGAATCGGAGCGCATGCATGAACAACCGTGTCCAAACGCTTTACGAACTGGGGCAATCCATCTGGTACGATCAGCTGAGCCGCCAGATGATCGACTCCGGCGAATTGCAGCGGCTGATCGATCTGGGCGTCGTTGGCGTCACGTCCAATCCGACGATTCTCATGAAGGCCATCACCGGAAGCAGCCGATACGACGCCCTTCTGGGTGAATTGGTCGACGCCGGCAAGAACACCCAGGAGGTTTACGAAGGCCTCGTAGTTCCCGACATCGCCGACGCCGCCGACCTGCTCCGCCCCGTGTACGATCGCACGAACGGCGTGGACGGATATGTCAGCCTCGAGGTCAGCCCCAAGATCGCCTATGACACGGAGGCCACGATCCAGGAGGCTCGTAGCTTGTTCGCCCGCCTCGATCGCCCAAACGTTCTGATTAAGGTGCCAGCCACCGAGGAAGGCATCCCGGCCGTCGCAACGCTGATCGGCGAGGGGATCAACGTCAACATTACGCTTATCTTCTCCATAGCGATGTACCGCAAGGTGATGCAGGCGTATCTGGATGGTCTTGGGGTGTTGGATCAAAACGGCGGAAACGTATCCAAGGTCGCGTCGGTGGCGTCCTTTTTCGTCAGCCGGGTCGATACGCTCGTGGATCAGCAACTCAGAGAGAAACGAGAGACCGGCGCCGACGTGGATCATCTGTTGGGCCGGACAGCCATCGCCAACGCCAAGCTCGCGTACGCGTGCTTCGAGGAAGTGTTCGATAAGAACGGCGCGTTCGGCGAGCTAGCCGGCAAAGGCGCCCGCGTGCAACGGCCATTGTGGGCCAGCACGAGCACGAAAAACCCGAACGATCCCGACACGATGTACGTGGACCAACTGGTCGGCCCTCATACGGTCAACACGCTGCCGCCGAAGACCCTCGAAGCGGTTCTCGATCACGGTCAAACCACGGTGACGTTGACGAAAAACCTTGATGAGGCGCGCAGCACACTGGCCGATATTGATCGGTTGGGCATCGATCTACAGGCTGTGACGGATCGGCTTACGGTCGATGGGGTCAACCTGTTCTCGAAATCTTTCGACGACTTACTGGCCAACCTTTCGCAGAAGCGAGCTCAGCTTCGTCCGGTGGGGTGATGGCAGAAGGTTGAAGGTTGGAAAGTTCAAGATTGAAGATTGAAGAATAAGAACTTAAGGAATGCCGATGGCTAGAGCGCGCCGGGCTGTTTATTCGCGCAGGCTGAAGCCTGCGGCTCGGGCCGACAGACACGGTCGGCGCGAAGACAAAGAGAATCTTTGCCCTACCCCGGTTCGTGGGGCTGCTCCGTGGCACTCTTGATCGAATCCAGCAATTGCCCGTGAACCACCGGCGCGGCGGCGAGGGTGGGCAGATCTTCGTCGGGTTCGGCGTCGAGCCTAAAGGGGAGGCGCGACGCGCCGAACGGGTCGCTGAAGCGTCCACCGGCTTCGATGACTAGAAGCGCTCCGGCGGCGATGTCCCAGATCTTGCACCGTTTGCAGAACGCGCCGGATAGCGCGCCCGAGGCAACCATCGCCAGGTGCATCGCCGCCGAGCCCATGTTGCGAAGCACGAAGCCGTTTGTGGCGTGCCAACTCCGCGTAACGCACTGGGTCAGGGAGTCCTTGCTCGACGGAACCCCCAACAGAATGTCACGGGACCCCGGCGGTTCCCTGACCTGGATCGGCCGGCCTTGAAACTGAGCCCCGGCTCCCGCAGTGGCCGAATAAAGATGTCCGAGGTTATGCTCGAACACGACGGCGACGATTGGCTGCCCGCGATCGAGCACGGCGATCGAGGTTGCAAAGCAAGGGAAGCCAGCCACGAAGTTTCGCGTTCCGTCCAGGGGGTCGATCACCCAACAATATTGCGCCGCGGTCGGCAGGGGGAGCTCGATCGACTTAGCGTGCGTTTCCTCGGCGATGATGGCGTGTTCGGGGTAGCGGCGAGTAACTTGATCGACCATGCGCGACTGGATCAGGTCGTCTGTCTCTGTCACGACGCTTTGGTCCGGTTTCCGACGGCTTGCGGTCCGGCCCATTCGCGGCAGCGATAATTCAGCGGCCTCCTTGGCGAGCTGGACGGCAAGATTCAGCATTTCTTCTGCCAGATGATTCCGCATGAGGTCGATGATAGTTCCATCCACGGCGCACGCCAGCCGAGGAGCGACCTTGTCGTGATTCGGGTTCGATTCGGATGTTGGGTCGGAAAGGGGCGCGCGGATGGTTTGAATCCGGGCTTGCCCGTTCGCATAAGGTGTTCATATGGCCTTCGCCTTGCATCATCGGTTGATCCAGAACACAAGAGGCCATCGGATCCGGCAAATCATCGCAGGTGTGATTGCGTTTCTCATAGCGCTGCTCTGGGCCAGCCCGATCTACTGAAACCGACCTTTGCCATTCCCGCCGCTGCATCGCCCGCGCGATTCGTTGACGTTGCGCGTTCAAGCGGTGATGATCGTCCGATGTGGGCGAACCAAAGTGGCATATCGTCATATCGGAAGGTTTCGGACGCGCTGCGATTGCGCGGGCCCAAGCAGTCGCTCGCGTTACGGTCCTGACCACCAGCGACGAACCCGCTTTGAAGAAAGCGGTTCGAGATTGTGATGCCCTGCTCGTACGCACGTCAGCCACTGTAACGCGGGACGTGATCGAACAGGCCGGGCGGCTGCGCGTGATCGGTCGCGCCGGCAGCGGGCTCGACAACATCGATGTTGAAGCGGCCCGGGAGCGCGGCATTTTGGTGATCCACACGCCGGATGCAGCCACCAGCGCCGTGGCGGACCTGACCCTGGGGTTGATGATCGCGCTGGTTCGCAGAATCACGACCTGCGACGCAGCCGTGCGGGCGGACCGTTTTGCAGAAGAGCGATCGCAGTATGAAACGCCCGAGTTAAGCGAGTTGACGCTGGGGATCGTCGGGCTGGGGCGTATCGGCAAGGCCGTCGCCCGGCGGTGTTATCACGGCTTCGCCATGCGTATTCTTTACAACGACATTCTGGATGCCCAGCCATTCGACTTTGAAGCGACGCCGACCGACAAGGCGCAACTGTTTCGTCAAGCCGATGTGGTAAGCCTGCATCTACCGTTAACCGAACAGACGCGGCGATTGATTGATGGCGAGGCGCTGGCACAATTCAAACGCGGCTCCTTCCTGATCAACACGGCGCGCGGCGCGGTGGTGGACAGTGCGGCGCTTGCTCATGCGTTGGAATCGGGCCAATTGGCCGGCGCGGCGTTGGACGTATTCGATCCCGAGCCGCTACCCAAGGGCCATCCCCTGTTGACGGCTCCCCACACCCTGTTCACTCCACACGTGGGGGCCCGATCGCGCACCGGCCTTACGCGTATGAACGCCGTTGTGGATGAGGTCATCCGCACGCTGGAAGAATCTCGCGCGGTTTCATAAAATCCTCGCAGATGGTTGAATGGAAGCCAAAGCTGCGGCTCGGTCGTTCCGGCCGGCGGTAATCAGGATAAATGCGGGGGCATTGGCCACCAAGCCTCCATGCTTTACAAAGGGAAGGTTGGATTCCATGCCCGATAGGTCGAATGGATCGCCCGGCGAGAATCGGGCGGATCAGCGCGGGCCTCATAACGACGCCGTCGCTCCGCGCGACCTAAAGGTCCGCCTCAAAGAGCAGCGGTTGATCATCGAGTGGAAGGACGGCACGCACAGCGAGTATTCGCTCGACGAGCTACGCCGCCGCTGCCCCTGCGCCGCCTGCAAAACGGAGCGCAGCCAACAGGCGGACAACCCGCTGCAAATCCTCAAGTTCAATCCGACCGACGTTCGCGTCACGTCAGCCAGCCTGGTCGGCCACTACGCCATCCAATTTGTTTGGTCCGACGGGCATAACACCGGCATCTTCGACTTCCGTTTCCTGCGCTCGTTGGAAACAACCTCGGATCGCGACAAGGGTAAGTAGCGGAGTTGGTGCAGCGTTGGGGTCTCGCAGAAACGCCGTATGGTCTCGGTATCCTACGCGTGGGCTTACGCTAATACCGCGTTTCACACGTGGTGCGACTACGATTCCGACCCGAGCCGCAGGCTTCAGCCTGCGCGAAGTGGCGATTTCCTTTGACTGCGGGTGACCTGCGCGGGGTCGCGCAGGCTGAAGCCTGCGGCTCGGTTTTGTTAGAAGCTCTTAATGAAACGCGGCGCTACTCCACGATGGCGCCGTTGCGCCTGAGCCAATCGGCCGACCTCTCGTCGAGCCGTTCGGCGTTGCGCACGTCCAGGCCCTTTACGCGATCGGTGGGCTTGTCGAGTTGGCCGTCCAGGACGAACACGGTGCCGGCCAGACAGGCGGCTTGCATGGAGACGTTTTGCAGGTGAGCGTTGTTGAGGTATGCGCCCTCGAAGTCGCAGCCACTCAGGTCGGCTGGGTCATTCCCGTCTCGTGAGAATCGAGCGTTGGAGAACTTGGACAACGAGAAGTTGGCCCCGGCCATGCAGGCGCCGTGGAACGTCGCGCCGGAAAAATTCGTACCGCGAATCTTGGCCTTGAAGCGGCCGTCGGAGAATAAGAATCCAGAGTAGTCCGTTGGGAAATCCGGCTTCATCATGAGATGAAGCTGCGCGACGACGAGCCGGCTCAGGTTTTTTTCTCGATACGCCTGCTCGAAGGCTTTTCTCTGCTCATCCTCATCGGTGATGAATCGCGTGATATCGCACCCGTCTTGACCGACGTCGAGAATGAGCTGCATCTGCGGCTCGAAGCGTTCGTCCAAGTCGACGCGGGCGCGGCTGTGGTAGCCGGCGTACTGCTCCCACGTGCCCCGGCATTGGCTCAGCGGCTTGTCGATGATGTTGATCCGGTCAAGCCACTTGATCGCCTTGTAGAAAAAGAGCTTGGGGCCGACGACACTGCGCAGCGGCCCGCCGTTGGCGTAGGGTAAGGGTTGTCCGTTGAGACCCCAGGCCAACATCACGCCATATTCGGGATCCAGGCAGTCACGCAGGGGAAGTGCGGTTCGATGGCGCTCTTGTTTCGGCCCGCAGCCGGCCGGCGCCTTGCTGATGAGTTCCACCGTGGGCGATAGCTCTTCGATCGGCCCCTTGGGCCTGACGGCCTCGGCGATGGCGCTGAAGGGGATGCCCTCGAAGGCAACTTTGTCGGCTGGGCCGCAAATGCGACCCTCCGACACGCAGGTGATCCCGATCGCGGCTGAAAAGGGCTTTGTGGCAAGCCGTTCAAGCTCGTCGATGGAGAACTCGCGGGGCTCCTCCACGCAGCCATCGACTTTCAGGCGCCAGTCCGCCCGGGTTCCCAGCGGCTGAGAATTGTGATACTTGCCTGTGTCACCGATG
>JADFMZ010000057.1 GCA_022563615.1 Planctomycetota bacterium | reverse complement strand
CGCCCGAACGGGTAGTGGGAGAGCTAAAATCTAATTCCTCACCATCGGCGAAAGCCCGTCCTCCCACAGGCGCCCCTGATAGTCCCGTCCCCTCGTTTCTGTCCAGGAGGGTTCCGCGCACAAAGAGAAATGAAACGCAATGCCCGTGTATGCAAGAGCTCATCGTAAGAACATAGAATGCCACGATCAGGTAGGCCAGATGTACCCTGCAACGAGGGCTGGACCCGATCACGTGGGACTCAATGCGCACCCTGTTCATTTTGGTTTCTCCATACACTGATCCTCGAACCAATCGCCGATTCGACACGCTTCTTCCCCGGGGATGTCGCGTGAAGCAGGCGGCTCGCTCATTCCTCGCAGGGCGGGACCAGGATCGGGTCTTTGAGCTCGATCACGTCGTCCGGGAAGCTGAGATCGACGACGGTGTCTTCGTTGACGTCGATCAGGAAGCTCTGCTCGCACCCGTCACGCGCGACGATGATCTCCACCCGGTCCGGTCGTGGAAACTCGGGGGGAGTTGCATTGCCCAGAAATCCTTGACACGTTCCGCCGATCACCACAAATCCTAACTGAAACGAACCATCTTCTGTCGCAGAGGGACCGTTTTGCGTCCCAAACCTGGTAAACGGCGGAACGAAGTCCGTCTCCTCCCCACCGGTAAAGCTGCGTCCACCAAGGACGGCATCATCGATCGGCAACGAGGTATCGGCGTCCGCAACACGACCGCGCAGGGTGACTCCATCGAACATCGTCCCACATGGGACGCACGCCACCAATACCAAAGAGTACGCCGACGCGATCAAGCGCAATACTCGTCCGTACGTTGCCGCATCACTCAACCGAATTGCCCGCATGTGCATCCTAACATCTCCTTCAAGCGCGCCCACCCGTCCCAACAAGCGCCAGCGTTCACTCCCCGCCCTGATGTGGGATACATTGGGCCCCGAACCAATTCCCGATCCGGTAGGCATCGTACGTCGACCCATCATCCCTGTCGTTCGTCCCGCAACCGTGGGACATTTCGTGAAACATGATGTTCGCGCAGTTACACGGCGTGTTAAACTGTGGATCGTCAAGACAATACGACGCTACAGATCCGCCGGGGAGATTGCACCCCCATGCCCCGCTCCCGCAGACTCCGCAGTCGCTCGCAGGGTCGCATCGGAAGCTGACCTGGGGAAAATTCGACCCACCGCAGGCGCAGCGCCCTTTCATGCACTTACGGAACCCGATGGAAACGTCCGGGATGTCACCTACGCTGCTGCACGTCTCAGGGAGTTCTTGCTCGCAGGGGACGTTCACGCCGTCGCAGCTTTCACCGGGGGCATTCTCGATCGCCGGGCCGTCGCACGTTACCGGCGGGGTGTAGGGGACAAACCAGTCGCGGACGTAGTTGATGAGCATCGAAGTGATGGTCCCAATCCCCGCGAGGATGTTTCCCAACCCGAACTGACCACCGGCGGTCGCGCTCTGGGCGTGGAGCATGATGGCCACTTCGTCGTGAAAGGTCGGGTCGGAATCGGGATGAGCCAGCGCACCGTTGATCTCGTCGTAGAGCCACCCGCCGTTGAGCGTGGGCGAGCCGTCGCTGAACGAAAGCGTTCCGAAAAGTGTCACCACGTCAACGTTCAACGATACGTGTTGGGTCAGTGTCCGGGTAAGGGCACCCTCGGTAAGGGGCAGGACGAAATCGACCGTCCCGGCGCAGATGTCGACGGTGGTGTCGACCTGACCGGAGGCGACGATCAGACCCCCCTCAAACAGATCGGCCGGAGCGCTGGTATCAATCAGCGATCCGACTGGGGTCAGCGTCGGGACACCGGTCTGCAATTGTCCACTGACCGCGCCCAGCGTTGGGGCTAAATCGCTTTCCATGTTCACGAGGGCATCGACCAGGTTGCGAATGGGCTCATCCCCGTCGGGGCCGGCTTCGGGATACGGAATGCTTTTGAACGCGTCCACGACGCGGCCGATGTCGGTGAAGTTAATGGCGCTGGTGACCGGGGGGACGTTGCCGCGTAGCAGGGTCTCGACCTTGTAGGGAGGCAACTGGCCCTTGAACTTGGCCACCACGGCGCCGATATCGGTGAAGTTCGGCTGGCCTGACGAAGGATAAAAAGGCGCCGTCACATCGCCCCACTTGCCCGTGCGAACCGTCAGCGGGGTCGAGAAGCAGGCCTCTTCATTGGATGTTTCGGCGCAACCGAACTCGACAAGCTCCACCTCATATTGCGAGCAGGGAACAATCTCCGCGCCGTAGACGTGGAGCACGCCTTGCCCCAGGGCGGCCATCGCCGCCGGCCAATCCGTGAAGGAGGGGCAATCCTGAAGCGCAGCCCCGGCAAAGCGATTCGGGTCGGGGCCCGAGCCTTCCGGCAATGACTGCGGCGGCCCCACCCAACGAACCTGCCCATTGAAGACGGACAGGTCCGGCTTATCCGGCGGTCGAGCCGGACAGGGGGCGTTGCCTGCGCTCGAATCCGTGTCGTACAACCGGGTCAAGGTGACGCGGACGGCCAGTTCCATCCCAGAGGCGGAAGTTGGGAAGGCCATGAGATAAACCGGTTCTTTCGCACTCCGTCGGGTTCCGGGTCCAGCCCCGGCGGCGCTGCGACGGCTACAGAACCCATTGCCCCATAGAGCAGAATGCTCCATCCTACGACCCCGACGCGAGTACACATGACGATCCTCCCATTCTTGGGTTCCCTCCACAGCGACTTCGAGCAAACCGGGGGAGCCGCTTTGGACGACGCGTAGCATGAAATCGACGGGTGTCAAGGTCCGGCGCGCCCGGTATGTCATACAGGCGTCACCCTCAGTCCGCCGATTGGAGGGCCACGGCGGGCCTGAGGCGAGGGTTGATAACCCCGAGCGCAAAAAAAGCACAACGCTTCGCAAGAGCCTATATGGAACCGCCATTCTCTCCCGCTGGGAGAAGACGTTTTCTTGATCTGCCGGCCAGGCCGCGAATCGGCCGATAATGGAGCCAGGTGGGCGAAACCCAAGTTGGTCCGGCTCATTGGGTGAGCTCGGCCCTTTCCGACCGCCCGGCAGCGGCTCAAGAGGTTGCTGCAAACTGAACCGATGGACCCCCGATGTGCTTCGGTGGTTCGCGCGGGCTTAAGCCTGTAGCTCCGTTCCGTAACCCACGGTTCGCCAACACTGCAATCGCTCATGGTTGGATTCCTCTTGTTGCTGCTGGTCTTCCTCGCCGTGGTCGTGGTGGCGGTGTACCCCAAGCTCGGCGCGATCCTGGTTTGGCCGATCCTTTACGTCTATCCCCACCTCTACTTGTACCGCCTCGACCTGATGCCGTGGAACATCGGAATCGACGATCTGTTCATCTGCGCGCTTTTCCTGGCGGTTCTCGTGCGTCGCAACCTTTCCGAAGGAATACCGTTTCGCATAGGCCTGAGCGTTGTGGGGGCGTCCACCTACTTCGTGGTCTGGTCGGTGGCCCACCTGAGCGGCTGGACGATCATGCCGGAGCTGCTTCCCGTTGACATCGTCAAGCCGATCCTCAAGGGCGTGATCTTCGTCATGTTCACTTTTGCGTTGGTGCATATCATCGATGACGAGCGCGACCTTCGGCGCGCCGGCACGGCCTTCGTCGTGTCGCTGACACTCGCGGGCGTCACGGTGATCCTTCACCAGCTTTTCCCGGAGCAGATGGTGCTGTTCACCAGTGAGAAGATCGAGCGGTATCAAAGCTGGTACGGTCAATCCCCACGGGCCGTCGGATCCCTCGTCAACCCCAACACCGGCGCCGTCGTTCTTGCCATGGCGACATTATTCGCCATGAAGCTGATGCGCGCTTCGACGACGATCCTGAGTAAGCTGGGCTTCCTGTTGTGCATCGGTGTCATGCTGATCGCCATGGTGCTGACCGAGTCACGAACCGGCGCGCTGTCACTGGGAATCGTGCTTATGGCGATGGTCGTCTTTAGCCGTTCCCGGTTTTTTGCCGGCGCCGTGATCGTCGCGGTCGCAGGCGTCATCGTCGTCCAACCGGGCCTCTTTTGGGGTTTTTGGGAACGCATCGTTGCGACGTACGACCCCGAGATGGGAGGGCAACTCGGCGCCGGCCTCCAGGCGCGTCTCGACACGTGGGGTCGATATTGGGAGGAGGCGACGGTGCAGGTCTGGCTGTTCGGGCAGGGACGGCTGGTGCCGACCATTCAAATCGGGTTTCACGCCCACAGCACTTACGTTAGCGCGCTGTTCATTCACGGCATCGGCGGCGTCGTCTGGTTTCTTCTCTTTTTTGGGACGGTCGCCCGCCGGAGCCTGCGGATGGTGCGCACCCGACTCGCCCCCTTCGATACGGTCGGGTCCGCGGTGCTCTGGGGTTTGGCGGTATGGGCCATCGCGGGACTGACCCTTGATCTGCTCGTGCCTTTCAATCCAAGGTATGTCTACCTGTTCTATGCGGTCTTGATCGAACGCGGCTACGCACTGGCCAAACAATCTGCTTCGGCGAGTCCGCCCAACGACATCGTGCAACGTGACTCTTTTTTGACTCAGAGTGAAGGCAACGCCCAGCACATTGTCGGCTAGAGCATTTCTCGTTTCTGCGTTCCGAGCCGCAGGCTTCAGCCTGCGCGACTTTTCGCTGCATGATGCACCACGAAGGGCGAATGACCCGGCATACCAATACGGGAAATGCTCTAGTGTTCGTGTTGATTCGCTGTGCCTGTCAAGAGTTGCACGCTTGGTCCGCCAGCGAACAGAGGTCGTCAAACTCCGCAAGCGGCTGGACGGCCGTCCTGTTCATTTCCTTGTAGCGATTGATCCAAACGAACGCGAGGCCCAGGGCCTGGGCCGGCACGCCGTCATGAAACAGGCTCTGTGCGACGTGAAGTGTCGTGGCGGTGTCACCATGTTGTTCCAACATGCGGTGGAAGTGATTTGGATCGGGCTTATACGACCGCACATCCTGAGCGGTCACGACAAAATCGAATGTGATAGGGAACCGGCTGGCGGTGGCGGCGAACAGGTCGTGATCAATATTGGATAACACGCCTAGGCGATACCGCCGCTTGAGACGCACCAGCGCGTCGTTCGTGTCGGCAAAGATGGGCCAGGTGGGGAGCGTCTGAGCCAACACGCCGACGTGATCGTCCGGCAATTCCACGCCAAGCTGATGAGCTAATCGAACCGAGACCTCCTCCAACACTTGCCGGTAGCCGCGATACGGCTCACCCTCGACTTGGGCTTCCAATGGGATGTAGATATCGAAAAGCTCGTCCAGGCGGCTCTCGATGCCCGTTCCGAACATCGCTTGGAAGGAGCGACTCAGCCCCTCCTTCCAGTCAATTAGCGTGCCGTAGCAATCAAAAGTGATCGTATCGACGCGACCGAGTAGATCCTGAAGCGGAGTCATGCCGATCTCCCTCCCGAATCGACGCTCCGCCGCGAAGCCTCCCGCGACATTCGACCGAGTCTTGACCGTACGCAGCAGGGAATAGGTTCGAGTGCCTTACTTTTCCTCGACGCGGATCTTGACCGTCTTGGGTTTGCTCGATTCAGACTTGGGGATGTTGATTTCGAGCACGCCGCCGTGATACTTGGCCGAGAGGCGGGCGGCCTCGATGTCCCCCGGCAAATCCACGCTCCGGCAAAACTTGCCGAATCGGCGCTCGCCGCGTATGGGACGGTCACCCTCACTAACCGACGGCGGGCGGTGCTTCTCACCGCGAATAGTCAGCGTCTGGCCCAGGTGAGTGACTTCAACCTCGTCGGGATCGACGCCGGGCACTTCGACAAAGAGTGTGTAGCGATCTTCATGCTCGTACATATCGACGATCGGCGCCCACTTCTGGCCGTCGAATGGGCCGGTCGACAACCCGGCGTGCCAGACACGCTCTACGAGTCGGCTCATTTCCTCTTGAAGATTGCCCAACGAAAACGGCGGATCTTGAAACGGTCGAAACGACATGGTCTTGGACTCCTGTTTGTTCAGCGCACAAACGCGCATGGTCATTTGAACATCGCAGCTATTATACGCAGCCTGGTTCGGTTTCGTCGATGCCCCTTGATTCCTTAAGTGGCATGGGCTCTGCCTCGGCTGTTAGGCGGGCCACCTGCGCCTCCAGCCGCGAAACACGATCCGACAGATCCGCCAACGCCGACGGTGTCCGTGGCGCCTCTTTCTCCGTCGAGGCGGCAAGGACCGTTTCCGAGATCACGCCGGACGCCGGGTCCGCGCTACGGGCCATCAACAGATGCCTGAAGCGGTTGGCCGACCGGCCCGGCTCTCGCGGAAGCTCCTCCAAAAACGGGGGATCGCGCCGGGCCAACTCCCGCAGCACGCTCATGGCGGCTTCGAGATCGTTCAAGGGCGTCATGCGCGTGGCTCGCGTGCGAATCTCGCCGGCGGTCTGCCGGGCTCGAAGCATCAACTCAGCCATGACGGCCTGATCGCGACGGTCCCAGTGCCAACGCTCGACAACACTGTGCTCGAACCGGTTCGCGCGTGCGCCCAGGGCCGGCGGAGACTGCCGCGCCAGTTCCTTGTCCATCAAACTTTGCAGCGCGCTGGCGACCTGAGCCTCGGTATACTCCAAGACCGGGTCACGGTTTTGCTTCTGGCTGGCGCCGAGCACGATCGTGTTGAGGGTAAGGGGATAGCTTTCCGGATGAGTCAGCGACTTCTCAATCAACACGCCCAACACTCGTATTTCGGTTTCGTTCAACTCGACCTGCATACCGGCAACCTTGTTGAATGTTGCGGACTGCTTGACGGCCCCCGACCGTTCCATGCGGTTCGTGACGATTGGCTCACATGAGAGCATTCCCGGAACGTGCGCCACTACGTCGTCGCAAGCTGATAGAGCCCTTGACCTGCGTACTTGAGTCTGCCCTGCTCGACCAGCTTGTCCCAGACGGCCTTGGGGTACTGATTCGGCGGCATGACGGCTACGATGCCCGAAGACTTGCCACCCGACGTCGGCCCGTGCCCGAGTCCCGATTCGTCGTCAAGGCGGGCAAGTTTGAGTCGTTTCTTGAATGCCTTGAGAGCCCTGCGAAGCTCCTCCGGTGTTGGCGATTCCGACGGTGATGACGGTTGGACCTCAGCCATGATTCGTCGCTCCGATAGTGGGGCCTGGCACGTCAACGAATATACACCACGCAACAGCCCCAATCAATCCGTCGTACCCATTGCCCAATCCTGCGTTGGCCTCCAATGCCGAAGGGTTCAGGTGCGACTCCTGGCCGAGACGTTATTCCAGGCTATTCTATCGCTTGCGGTCATCAATCCTGTTGAGACCATCGAGCACTCTGGCAAGCGATCAGAATCGAGACGAGACCTGCCAAAGACTCTGGCAGTTTTGGCAACCGATGGCAGGCGAACCGTGAATCGGTTCTTGCTGAGTATGCCATTGCTGGTTCTTGCATTGACCGCTTCTTGCTTGCATGGCGACTATGGCCACAAGCTGACGACGCCACATGAGCGGCCACGTGACATGACCGTGGAAATGCGAGTAGCACGCCCGACCGACCACCGGGCTGCTGGAACTCTCATAACAACTGGATCAGGTTTTGGGGAGCAGGTCACCGAACGATTCGCCCAGGCTTGATGCCAAGGCCCAGGACTGATGCATAATCGCACGCGGAGATTCAGCGCAGCGGCTTGAGGCCGGCGGCGACGCGCATTTCATCGACGCGGCCCCAGAGCTTGGTGTCCTTTTGGATGAACTTGACGATTCGGCCTGTAGAGATGCCCAGCAGCTTGGCTGCCTCGCGGACCCGCATATTACACGCGGAAAGCACGGCCGTCAGCTCGCTGATGACGGAGGCGTATCTGCGGTCGCGCCGGCTGACCGCAAGCCGCCCGTCACGATCGAGACACGTTTGGAACTCCTCGCTTCGGACGTAGGATTCCGGGTCCAGCGTGGTACGAACTTGAAGCGCGATCGCCTGGCGCAACCGGCGGACCGCGCGACGAAGGTTCACCTGTTGCGAGCGGTCCTCGGTGGCTTTGACGGCCAATCCGGTCAATCGATGCCGCAGCCGCACAGCCGAACTGGTCTTGTTGCGTTTTTGCCCTCCCGGTCCATGCGACCGATAACGATCAACATGGCACTGGGCGAGCAGCTCCTGGTCCTCCAGTGTCAGGTACGGAACCGCTGGTGTTTCGCGCATCGGGATCATCAGAGCATCTCGTCGGATTTCAAGCCGTTCCATCGTATCTCGGCCAAAGACGGATGCCATGGCATCCTTACTTCCCGCACCGGCCAGATAGTGTTCCAGTCGATTTGCCCGCACCCGGGCTTGTCAGAACCGCACAAACGAGACCCGCAAGTCGAACCATCCTCACGCCGATAATCCGGCAGACCCTGCGCCCGACCTGCGGCGCACGCCAATGTCCGGGAGATCAACTATGAAGCGAACGACGTTTACGAGGAGAAGCCTCGCCGTTACGGCGGGCATCATAGGCATCCTTTTCGGTTGCAATACGGTCGTTGATCAGATCAATGACCAAGCCACTACCGGAAGCTCCACCGGCGGCACTGGATTCGCCGAAATCGACAGCGACTTCTCCGATGCCCCGGTCTCACCCGGCGGGACCGGGGGCACCGCCGACCCGATCGCCGACGACGTAGAGCTGCCGGCGGAGGAAACACGGAGCTTCTTCACCGCCTTCCAGATCGACCCGGTCGAGGAAGATACGGCCGGTCCGAAATTCGTCGTTGCGGCGGACATCGATCAGGACGGCCTGCTGGATCTGGTCACCGGCTGGAACCAGTCTCAGCCGATCCAACTGCACCTGCAACGACGCGATCCACAGGACGTCATCTCGTTCCGCACGATCACTCTTGCGGGAACCAGTCCCATCGCCGTCATAGCCGGAGTGGAGGTTGGTCAGATGGACGACGACGGATGGCTCGACGTCGTCGTGCTGGTCAAAGCCACCGGCAGTCAGACGTTGTGCCCGCCGGAGCAACAAACCTGCCTGAGCGATCGGGACTGCAACCCCGCCTGTGCGATCGACCCCAACTGCCTCATCGCGGTTCAATGCGGCAACATAATTTCGGGCGTTTGCGACAACTTCAACGAGCCCACCGACCTTTCCCTGCTCGATGGCGAAATCATCATCTATTTCAGCCCCGGAAGCGCCTCTCTAATTCCCGACGGCGACCGGTGGGAGCCAATGATCCTGGTCAATCCGATGGTGGCTGACCCGTGGATTCACAACCAGTTTCCGGGGCGCGAGGACGTAGGCTTCGAGGAATCGCAAACCAAGCCGGAATGGTCGGGGTTTACCGCCCTGGCCGTCGCCGACATCGACAACGATGGTGCGGATGACATTATCGTGGCACTGAATCCGGCGGAATGCAAGGAGCTGGGGCAGAAGCCCCCGATTAACACGATTGACCTGTGGCTCAATCCCGGCGGCGCGAACGGACGGGTTTCGGAGCTCTGGGGGGCGCCGCCCCCGGCCTTCCAATCACGCAACGTGCCCGTAACGCTGATGGCCAGTGCAGCCCAGGTGAAGGACGTCGGCATTATGGACGTCGACGGAGACGGCGACCTGGACGTGATCGCAACCTTTGCCAACGCGATCAGCCGGAACGTGCGGTGGCGGCGAAACCCCCTCATTCCACACACGCCCGGCGGACCGAGCGGACGAACGGCCGTCCAAGCCGGGCAAAGCGACGGCTGGCGATTCATCGCATCGGGTTGGGAATCCCAAGCCCGCCCGATCGGCCAGGTCGATACCGGCGCCGACATTCTGGAATTGGGCGACGTGGATGGCGACGGCTTCGACGATGTGCTGATTCGATCCACCGCGGGGCAAATCGTTCAATGGTTCCGCCGCCCCAACGCTTTGACCATCTCGCCGGAGTTTCCCCCGAATGACCCGGTCCCGGATCGGTTCAATTTCCCCTGGCCCGTCTTCACGCTGACCGAACTGGATCAGCAGGAACCCGAGGCCATTGCCATCGGTGACCTCACCGGGGACGGTCAGGTAGAGGTGATGGTGGCCGTCGAGGGCGGCGTGTTCTGGTACGACTCGACCGTCGGCGACTCCGTGTACGATCCCTGGGTGGCCAACACGATCATCCAGGATACACCAACCGACGCCGCCGACACCACTTCGGCGCCGGGAGCACCGCCTCCATCCGGAACGGGCGTCGGCGTCACACAGGTCGATACCTCGACCCACATCAATACGCTGTTGGTCGTGGATCTGGACGGGGACGGTCGAAACGACATCATCGGAACGCTCGACCGACGGACGGGATCAGGACTGAGCGACGACCGATTGGTCTGGTATCGCAACACCCGCACCGAAGAAGCGGACGGCGGGTAACGATCGCCTATCCGGCCGCGCCGGGAAGGCTCATAGGGGGGGCTTCGTCTTCTTCCGGGCTGATCGCGGTTTGATCGGCGCTGGAAGCCAACGCCTCGAGCGCCGCAATCGGGTCCATATCCTCGTCGGACATGGACACGTGTTTCGAGGTGCCGACGTTGGCGCTGCCCGGACTCATCGCCTGCCCTGCCGACGCCCGGCAACGAACCTGAATGATCTCTTCATCCGCAGGCTTCCCGTCGATCTGTACCGTGAGAACGACCGGGCCAACCATAATCTGATCGCCGGGCTTGAGGTGCTCCTCGACAATCTTTCGGTTGTTCAAGAACGTTCCGTTGGAAGCACCGAGATCGCGCAGCACGGCTGCATCACCCTCAACCACAATTTCGGCGTGCAGCCGCGAAACGACCGCCAGCGGAATCCGAATCGTGCAATCCTGCTTACGACCGATCGTGGTCGGTCCGGGAGGAAGCGGAAACTCTCGCCTCCGACCATCTTCATGAAACATGATGAGCTTAACATTCATGTGCTAGGTCCAGACCGGCCGGGATCGCCCCTGCGGGACTCGCCCTGATGGAAATCGCCGGAACCGCATTGGACCATCCTCTCAATGCCGCCCGGCATCCCCCTGGAATATATTCGACTTGTGCGAACGGTTCAAATCGGTCAATCGGACCCGGCGCGGAACCCGCCCTCAGAGCCGCACCCGTGAGGAAGCGGTCTTCCCCCCCAACCCCGGCTCGGACCCCGCTTGCGAACCCAGAATGGCCACCAACGCCAGGACGAATGAAGCGCCGCCCAATCCCACAGTCGCCAGCCGCCGGTTTGGATATGCCCTGCAAGTACACCAGAAGGCCGTTATTTAGATTCCTTCCACCGTGATACCGGTTATGATCGAGCCATGGAGCCCCGCTTTCCTGATCCCGCTCTGTCCCGAGAGACGTGCGGCCTCTACCTGCACGTCCCGTTCTGCGAGACGAAATGCGGGTACTGTGATTTTTTCTCTGTAGCTCTCAAAGATCGTGACACGGCGCCCCTGATCGAGCGGCTCATTCGAGAGCTTGGCAGCCGCTTGGCTGACCCACACCCGACGATACGCACGATCTTCTGCGGCGGGGGCACGCCAACGATCCTCCCAGCCGATCGGCTAAACCGGTTGTTGCAATCAATCACAGCGGCCGTATCGATGGCTGAGGTGGTCGAGTTCACTGTGGAGGCCAACCCCGCCACTTTGGATGACCAGAAGGTGGCGATGCTCGTAGCGGCCGGCGTCGATCGAGTTTCGATGGGTGCTCAGTCGTTCTTCCCTGAGGAACTAGCCACGCTCGAACGTCTGCATTCGCCGGATGACATCGCGCCTTCGGTAAGTGTGCTTCGCCGACACGGCATGTCACAGATCAACCTGGACCTGATGTTCGGCATTCCCGGACAAACTCTGGACACCTGGTCACGATCGCTCGACCGGGCGATCGAACTCGAACCGGACCACATCGCCTGTTACGGCCTCATGTACGAGCCGGGCACGCGCCTAACGGCTCAACGACGGCGGGGGGTCGTTCGCCCCTGCGCCGATTCACTCGAGGCCGACCTGTATCTGTACGCCATCGACGCCCTGGCGAACGCAGGGTATCGACAATACGAAATCAGCAACTTCGCCCGGCCGGGGTGCGAGTGCCGGCACAACCTGATCTATTGGCGCAACCTTCCGTACATCGGAGTCGGCCCTTCCGCCGTGGGCTGCCTTCATGGCAAGCGGTATAAAAACGTCGCGGACGTGGCTGGTTATATACGCTTGATGGATGAGCGAGGCCAGGCCGAGGTCGAGTCTGAGATCGTCTCAGGTCAAGCGCTGATGCACGAAATAA
>JADFMZ010000385.1 GCA_022563615.1 Planctomycetota bacterium | reverse complement strand
CGAATGCATCGCGTGCCCGGTTTCAGATAGATGTATTGCGACCAGCCGCCGCATGGGCCGTCGGAAACGCCATAGGTGATGCCGTAGACTTTTCGGTCCGGGCAGCGCGTGGAGGCCTTGGCCACCAGGCAGTACCAGCATTGGTGACACGTCCGATGCACGTCGAGGAAGGTGACGCGATCGCCCTCGACCAAGAGACGGCCCTCGACATCCCGCATCTTCCCGCGAACCGCCTCTAGGAGGCCGACCGCCACGTGGCCTGGAATGATGGGGTAGGGCACGCCGTCCAGTCGACCTTCGCGCAGATGCACGTCGGTTCCGCACACCTCGCTTAGTTCGACCCTCAGCAGCGCCGCATCGTTTTCAAGTTCGGGAATCGGTAATTCACGAAGCTCGCAGGGCTCAGGCCGATTGCGGACGTTGCCCGGGTGGCTCATAACGGCTGCGAGTGTCGTTCGCGGTTGCGACATGACGACGGGTCAGGGCTTCGCCTTTCCGGGTGGCGGCTTGAGAGCAAGAAACAATTCGTCAAGCTGCGATTGGGCAACGGGTGTCGGTGCGCCGGTCAGCGGGCAAATCGCTCGCTGCGTTTTTGGGAACGCGATCACCTCGCGCAAGCTGTCGCATCCGGCCAGCATCATCACCCAGCGATCCAGGCCGAATGCGATTCCGCCGTGGGGTGGAGCGCCGAAGCGCAGCGCGTCGAGCAGAAACTCGAACTTCCTAAGGGCCTCTTCGGGGCTGATTCCCAGAAGACTAAAGACTTTCTGCTGAATGTCGCGCTGGTGGATACGGATGCTGCCGCCGGCCATTTCCGTGCCGTTGAGCACGAGATCGTAGGCCTTGCTCAATACCTTTCCCGGGTCGCTGTCCATAAGCGCGATGTCCTCGTCACGCGGGGCGGTGAAGGGGTGATGCGTGCTGTCCCAGCGCTGCTCATCCTCGTTCCACATGACCAGTGGAAAATCCACGACCCACAATAGATTCCATCGGTCCTTGGGGATCAGGCTCAGAATACTCGCCAGCCGGGTGCGGACCAGATGCAGGTACTTGCACACATCGGCGAACGTTCCGGGCATGAAGAAAATGACGTCACCCGGCTCGGCGCCGAGCTGTTCACAGATTCGGTCGCGAATCGGCTGAAGATATTTCGAGACTCCGGTCGTAAACTCGACGCCGGTTCCGGTGCTCGTAACCTTGACCAATGGCAAGCCACCGCCGCCGATTCCCTTGACCTCTTCAGCCAGGCCGTCCGTGACTTTGCGGGTCAGCTTGTCGCCGCCTCGGGCTAACAGACACTTGACGACGCCGCCGGCCTCGATCGGCTCACGGAAGACCCGAAAATCAATATCCCGAACCAAGTCCGTCACGTCCTGCAGTTCGAGGTCGTAGCGGGTATCGGGACGATCCACTCCGAATCGATTCATCGCTTCATGCTCGCTGATGCGCGGGAACGGGACCGGCACGTCGATGTTCATGACCGTGTTGAAGATCCGTTGGACGCATCCTTCCACCTCGGCCATCACGTCGTCGGCCTGAACGAAGGCCATTTCCATGTCGAGCTGGGTGAACTCGGGCTGTCGGTCGGCCCGGAGGTCTTCATCCCGAAAGCAGCGAACTATTTGTGCGTAGCGGTCGAACCCGGCGATCATGAACAGTTGCTTGAAGATCTGCGGCGACTGCGGCAGCGCGAAAAAACTTCCCGGTTGGACGCGCGAGGGCACCAGGTAGTCGCGGGCGCCTTCCGGCGTGGACTTCGTCAGGCACGGCGTCTCGATCTCGGCGAATCCATTCGCATGGAAGTATTCCCGGATAGCCCGCGCGATCCCATGCCGCATGCGAAAGATGCGCTGCATCTCCGGACGCCGCAGGTGGAGAAACCGGTAGCGCAGTTGAAGCTCCTCGCCCGCGTCAAACTCGTCGTTGATCTGGAACGGGAGCGGATCGGACCGGCTGAGGATGTCTACGGCGTCAACCTCGATCTCGATCTCGCCGGTTGAGAGCTTGGGGTTGGCCCACTCGCCTCGGCTCACCACGGTGCCCGTAACCGTGATGACGTCTTCGTTGTGCAAAGTCTTGGCTTGTTCATGGGCAGCCTTGACGTGGTCGGGATTGAATCGAAGCTGCACCAGCCCGGTATGGTCACGAAGATCGACAAAGGTTAACCCACCGTGATCGCGGCTGCTGTTGACCCAGCCGGCCAGTATCACGGCCTTGCCCTCGTCGGCTCGGCGTAGCTCTCCGCATCGATGCGTGCGTTGGTTGTAGGCAATGGCCAAGACGATGCTCCTTTTGTGCGTGTTTCGGTTCGTCTGGCTGCGTTTGTAGGCAACTCGGGATGAAAAATCAATGGGCGTCGCATCTCCGGCTTCCAACGGGTGCGTGACAGTATCGGCGGGCCGTCGCGATTGGTCGCATGTTTGAATCGCGGGTGCATCGAACAGCCCTAAAGGGGCGTCATAATTCAGCCCATGGCAACGCCCTGGGTTCTCGTTACCCATGCGTTTGTGAAAGCCTGGAAGGCGTACGAAAACCCTGAAAGGGTGGAACAACCTTATCCCGCCCTTTCAGGGCTCGCGTTGCATAGGACCGAATCGACTCCCAGGGCGTTGCCCTGGGCTGTCCTGTTGTGCCCTTTCAGGGCGAAACAGAAGTTGCGCACACAGAAGCCGCAGTTCGGACACGCAACGTCGATTATCTCCGCCTAAGATGTCACGCACCTGCTTCCAACCGCGAGACGGGCGTGACGGCGCGATATGGCGCAGCGCAGGATCATGGGCTATACTCCTTGGCCGCTGACCCCAATGCGAGAAGGGACTGCGAGAAGGGACAAGGTATGGTGCGCAGGCCTTTTGACTTGCTTTTGATCGACTTCTACGGCACGATCACAGCCGGAGACCGGGCCGCCGTGGAGAAGGTCTGCGGCCGATTGGTGCGAGAGTTCGATCTGCCGATGCCCTCGAAGGAGCTGGCCGTCATCTGGGGCGATCGTTTTTTCGACCTCATCGACCGAAGCAACCATGACCGGTTCCGCACCCTTTATGAGTGTGAACAAATCAGTCTGCGCGAAACGATGGCCCGGTACGTCGGCGAAATGGATCCCGACCCATTCGTGGCCGATTTGGAGACTTACTGGGCGGCGCCGCCGATCCATGCCGACGTCGTCGAGGCGCTCGAGCGCATCGATCTTCCGATCTGCTGCGTATCCAATGCAGACACGGCTCCTTTGCGGTCAGCCATGGAACGAAACGGCCTTCGTTTCGACGACGTGGTCACTTCCGAGGAGGTCCGGTGCTACAAGCCTGAGCCGAAGATCTTTCGAGAGGCCCTGACGAAGATGGGCCTGGCGCCGGATCGGGCCTTGCACATTGGCGATTCTCTGCACAGTGACATCGCCGGCGCGTCCCGGGTCGGCATCGCCACCGCCTGGCTGCGCCGTGATGAGCGGATCCACGACATCGGTGACAGCCGCCCCGACCACACCTTGAGCAGCTTGAGTGAATTGCCC
>JADFMZ010000384.1 GCA_022563615.1 Planctomycetota bacterium | reverse complement strand
TCGCCTCGCCCACCAAACCCCAGGGCGTTGCCCTGGGCTGTCCTATTGTGCCCTTTCAGGGCAAAGAGGAGAACCCACACGCGGAAGATGTCGCCCGTCTACGCAACGTCGATCATCCCCGCCAAAACTGTCACACACCCGACGGAACGCTCGTCTTTGGACGAATCTTGCCCGTAGGGGCGATTTGGTGTACAATGGGAGCGTAACGGATCGAGCCCAGTGATTCTTTTTTGAGCACACGAGGATAGATATGCCCAGACCGACGAAAGCTTTGCGTCGAATCAAGGTCAATGCCGCCATCGCCTGGAACCGGGGCGAGAAGAAAGAGGCCTACCAACTTTGGGAAAAGGCCGCCGCAGGCATCAAAGAGCACCGGGAAAAGAAACACAACAAGAAAAAGACCGCCGAAGGGTCGGATCAACCCTCGACCTGATACAAATGCCGGCGATGGGGCGTTCATTGGCTTACATCGCCGGTGAAGCAGCCCCGCCCGGATGGATCGACGCTGATCGGCGCGATACCATTCTGATGCATGCCTTTCCTCGTACACAACATTCTGATCGGCCTGGAGGAGTCGGAAGAGGCGGTCCTAGCGGCGGCGGCCAAGCGGTTGCGCGTTCCGCGCGACGCTATTCGCAGCTACGCCATCGTACAGCGCTCCCTCGACGCCCGTCGAAACCGACCTCGCTTTTGTTACCAGATTGAAATCGGTCTGGACGAGCCGATCCCTCTTCAGCGGAAACGCCTGAAGCATCTCGGGCGCAACGAAGCGGTTTGGATTGAGTCGAAAGATCCCGTCGTTCCCCAGGCGGGTCGAAATCCGCTTTCCGAACGCCCGGTGATTATCGGTTTCGGTCCTGCGGGGATGTTCGCCGCTCTCCGGCTGGCTGAGTTCGGCTACAAACCGCTGGTGTTGGAGCGAGGCCGCGACGTGCGCCGCCGACACCGCGACGTCCTGCAGAAGTTCTACCGCGAGGGCATTTTTGACGAGTCTTCGAATCTGCTGTTCGGCGAAGGCGGCGCCGGCACCTACAGCGATGGAAAGCTCTACACGCGCGTTCGTGATCCGCTTTGTCGCGTCGTACTCGAGACGTTCTATCAATTCGGCGCCGATCCCGACATTTTGATCAACAGCCGACCGCACATCGGGAGCGACCGTCTTCCGACCATTTGCATGAAGATTCGCCGGCATATCGAAGGGCTCGGCGGTGAGATCCGATTCGGATGCCGGGTCGAGGACATCAAAATTGAGGACGGCACCCTGACGGCTCTGTGTCTGGCGTGCAGCGAGCCGGCGGCCACGCACGAATGGCTCGCCGTCGGCCCGGTGATTCTCGCGGTGGGGCATTCCGCGCGGGACACCATCCGAATGCTCCATGGCCGTGGCGTGCCGATCGTACCAAAGCCTTTCCAAATCGGTGTCCGCATCGAGCACCCCCAGACGATGGTGGATGGCTGGCAATATGGGTCCGCCGCCGGGCATCGTCGGCTTGGACCGGCGGAGTATCACCTGATTGCCAAGGGGGCCGGCGGCGAGCGGGGCAACGTTTTCAGCTTCTGCATGTGCCCCGGAGGCATGATTCTGCCGTCCAATGAATCCGCCGGATTGATCGCCACCAACGGGGCGAGCAATGCCCGACGGTCCGCGCCGTTCGCCAATAGTGGCCTGGTCATCACCGTCGATCCGGCTGCGCTGGGCCCGCTGCCAGCCGGGGGATCACAGGATTCGTCGAAAGGGGCAAGCGTAGCCCTTCGTGCGATGGCCTTCCAGGAGCAATGGGAGCGATTGGCGTTTGAGGCGACTGGTCAAACGTACCGCGTGCCGGCCCAGCGTGCCTCGGATTTCCTGGCGGATCGCAAGTCCGATGGCGTTCTCGAAACCAGTTATCCTCTTGGGGGGCAGTGGGTGGACCTTCGCGAAATCGTTCCACGGTTCGTCCATACGGCGGTGAAGCGGGCGCTGTCCATTCTCGATGCTCAACTACCCGGATTCGCGGGATCGGAGGGGCTCGTCACCGCTCCGGAGACGCGGGCCAGCGCCCCGTTTCGCATCGTGCGAGATCCCGCCACCCGCGAGTCGGTTGGGGCCTCGAACCTGTATCCTGCGGGAGAAGGGGCCGGCTATGCCGGCGGAATCGTCAGCGCAGCCGCCGACGGGATCAAGACCGCGGATGTGATTATCGCTCGCTACGCGCCGCTCCGATAAGACCCTAGTACTCCGACACTACTCAATTGATGGGTAGAGTCGTTTGAGTTTTATTCGTGCGTCGGCGGTACGGAATCGCCAATCCACGTTGACGCTGCGCTGGTTGCGATCGCGCTCCCACGCGGCCACCTCGGTTCGAAGGTGCTCGATGTCCTTGAGGCGCCGATTCAAGCACTGGCGACTCAGGATGCCAATTTCGATCTCGGCCATGTCCAACCAGGATCCGTGCTTGGGGCTGTAATGAATCTCCAGCTTGTCGGCCAATCGTTTGGCCTCCGCAGGCTCGAAGGCTTCGTACAAGCTTGCGGGGGTGTGGGTGTTGAGATTATCCATCACCAGCACGATCTTCTCGGCGTCTGGATACCGCTCATCCACCAGTTCCTTGATGGCTTCCGCGAAGTCCTTCTTCGTTCGACGCTCCGTCACCCTGACATACCGTCGTCCCGCCAACGGCTCGAACATCATGAACAGATTCGCCGTACCGTTCCGTATGTATTCGTAGTCCTCCCGGGCTTCGCGTCCCGGTGCCGCTGGAATCGCTCTGCGCGTTTCGCCGATCAACTGTTTGCTCGCTTCGTCCAGGCAGACCTGCGGACGTCGCGGGTTGTAGGGCCGTTGATAAACCTCCAGCACATCCTCCATCTTCCATACGAACTCCGCGTTGTTCTTTGGCGGAATACACCACTGCTTCTTCAACCAAGGCTTCAGCTCATTTTTTTCAGCGTCCGACGCACCGTCTCACGCGACAACGCCTCGACATGACCCAACGCCACCATCTTGTCGGCCAACAGTTGCATCGTCCATCGTTCTCGTCCCTCCGGCGCCTCGCTGCAGGTGACGGCCACCAAATGCGCTTCCCCCACCCCATCCAGACGGCGTTCGTACTGACGACGCGGTCGATGTCGCTCCAGCGCCGCCGCCAGCCCCTCCTCCACAAACTGCTTGCGAATCCGCTCGATCGTCGCCGTCCCGAGTTCCAACGCCTCGCTGATCGACACATCATCCCAGCCAGCGCCTCCCGGACTCGCATCGGCTTTGAGCAGAATTCGGGCATGCACCAGCTTCCGCGCCGCCGCCTTGCCCGCCGAAATCAGACCACGCAACCCAGCACGCTCTTCCTCGGTCAGCGTCACCACATACTTTTTCATCGTCGGCCTCCTTGCCTATTGAATCCATTCTCCAAATCGGCAAAGGAAGCCCGTTTGACCCATCAAATCAGGTGTGTCGGAGTACTAGGAAGGTTCAAGTAATGATGTGGGGGAATGGCGTGTCACCGGGACGTCCAATAAGTGTTGGGGACATCGGG
>JADFMZ010000056.1 GCA_022563615.1 Planctomycetota bacterium | reverse complement strand
GGGAGCCCGCTCAAAACCAGCAGCGAGCCGCTGGGCGCGCCACTCGAATTCGTCTTACGCTCCTGGGCGACGACCGGAGATCCGACCAGCAGCATTCCGGCGAGGACGAGACAACCGATGGTTTTACCTTGAGACATTTCCGTTCCTCTGCTCATCGTGAGCCTGAAGTCCCGTTCGCGTTCGACAGATCGATAATCGCCTCGCCGTGGGCGGTGATGGTGGCGAAGAAGGTCTCCCGTTCGCCCTTTTTCCGAAACTAGATGATATCGCCCTCCGAACCTACGCCGCGAGCCTCGGCTTGGATAGATATCACCGTACCTCCCACGAGGCAGCGGACGATGATGGGATCTCCGCGGCGCACCAGGGTCCGCCGGTTGATGGCGTTATGGCGGATGGGCTCTCCGGCTTTGATGTGTTTCGAGGAGACGCGCCCGACGGCATCGCGTATGTCCGTGGGCAAGGACGCCTCGCTGGGGGGCATCCACCGCTTCGCCATCTGGAGATCGGATTCAACCAGCACGTCATGGCGGCTGATGTCATGCGCCGCTTCCACGAATCCTTTGTGCAGCAACACATCGACGGAGATTGATCGACGCTGCTCGATGCGAACGCCTTCCTTCGCAATCTCCCCGGCCTCCTCCCAGCTCAGATAGGGATCCTGAGGCGGACCCTCAACGCCTGGCGGCAGTCGAATCTCGTCGGCGGGTCGGCGGAATTTCAGATTGGTGGTGCGCTCCCGCTCGAAATAGCTCTTGGCCCGTCGGTCCAAGTTAGCCAGCGTAATCTGCGTTGCGATCGCGTCGCGGTCGATTTCAATGAATTGCACCTGAACCGCAGGCTGTTGGTAGTACCCAAAGTTCAGCCCTGTGCCCGCTTCCTGAGAACGATAGGCCTCGAACTGCGCCTCGATCTCGGCGTTGCCCGGTTCATAGGTCGGATCGGAAAATGCCTCCGCCGGCAGCACCACGGCATTGATCCGCACCGCTTCCAGGGCATCTCGAGCCGCCGCTGCAACGGCCGCTGCGCTCGGCGCCGCGGAATCCGCGACGGCGAATGCCGTCTGAAGAATGGATCGGTAGTCGGCCACCGCTTGGAGCACGCGGGCCGGCTTGATACTCATGCGGCGCGAGATGTCATCCAACTGGGTGTCAGTCTGAAACCAGTTTCTCGCACTGGATTCGCCGGCGCGCGTCCCGAACTCCTCCGCCTCTCGCACAAGAAGAATCCAATCCACTTCCTGAAGAGCCTTGCCCGCTCCGCCGAACAGACGCCGCCAGTCGATCCCCATGATTTCCATCGGGCGCGTCGCCCGGGCTACTAGTTGTTGGTCATATTCAGTAATGTCGCCCAACCGAGACCGGGCGACGACGCGGTTCCCGCTGGGGTTGAACATGCCCTCCAACGCGGCTCCGCCCATGAACACGATCATCAACAGCGTCATAAAAACGGCCAATAGCTGCTTGTTATATTTCCTGAAAAACTTCATCATGATGACGTAAGTCCTTGTGCTAGATACAGTTACGGAGACTCGCAGCGCGAGCCTGCATCATACACCGCCGGTACCGGATATCAACCTATCAACCGGATCGGCTTGACAATCCATGGGGATCGTGTTAAATCCCGCCGCCCTCTCCACCGCATGCGCCATAATGGGGTCCGGGTGGAGTAATCCTAGGGGCTTGTCGATACTATACGCCGCTAGGTCCGATGTGAAATGGGGTCGCCTACTAAATTGAAGCTGTAATCGTGACCAAAAAGTCGAAAACATCCGAAAAGTCGGGACAATCGCTGGTGATCGTCGAATCACCGGCCAAGGCCCGAACCATTAACCGGTACCTGGGGTCTGGGTACTCGGTCATGGCGTGCATGGGCCACGTGCGCGATCTTCCCTCCTCGGAAATGGGGATCGATCTGAACGGCACCTTCGAGCCGGTCTACGAAGTGCTCCCTGACAAGCGGAAGATCGTCCGCGAACTGAAGAAGGTCGCTCAAAACGCGGACACGGTGTATCTGGCCACCGACCAGGACCGCGAGGGTGAGGCGATCGCCTGGCACCTGGTTCACGCGTTGGATCTGGATTCCAAGAGGGCTCAGCGCGTGGTTTTCAATGAGATCACCAAACCCGCAATCCAGCACGCGTTCGCGCATCCACATCAACTGGACATGGACAAGGTGAATGCGCAGCAGGCGCGGCGGCTGCTGGACCGGATTGTCGGGTATGAACTCAGCCCGCTCCTACAGGCCAAGTTGGGAAAGGGGTTGTCCGCCGGACGGGTGCAATCCGTAGCGGTCAGGGTGGTGACCGAGCGCGAGGCCGAAATCCGAGCGTTTCTTCCGCAAGAGTCTTGGCGCATTTTCGGTTGCTTTTCAGGAAATGCCGAGAAGGCCGAATCTTTGCTCCCCGCCTGGGAAAAATTCCTGGCCGGCGCAAAGAACTCGACCAGCGGACGCACGATCAAAGAACGCAACGCTTGGCTGTCGAAATACGGCTGTTTGAGCGCGGAACTCGTGAAGCTGGCGGGCGCCGACTTCAAGGTTGCCGACGCAACCCGTGCCCGCGCCGTCGCGGAAGCACTCGGGTTTGTCACCGAATCGGTGGCCGAGAGTGTCTTCGAGCCCTATGCGGATAAGGGCTTGAAAACGATCGTGCTCGTCGGCCGCCTCGATCCGGGCCGCGCGCCGACGTTCGTCGTCGGCGAACTTCAGAAACGTCGAACGACCAGCAAGCCCGGTGCTCCTTTTACGACCGCTACGCTACAGCAGTCGGCGTCCACGAATCTTGGATTCGGCCCGGCCCGCACGATGCGAGTGGCCCAGCAGCTTTACGAAGGCGTCGACCTGGGCGGCACCGAAGGTCAGACCGGCCTGATTACCTACATGCGAACCGACTCGCGCAACCTGAGCCAAGAATCGCTCAAAGCGGTTCGGGCGCTGATCGGCGCGGAATACGGAGCGGACTATCTTCCCGGGAAACCGAACCTGTTTGCCAAAGCCCAACGAGCGCAGGAAGCGCACGAAGCCATCCGGCCCACCGGGGCCTCTCGTCAGCCGAAGTCGCTGCGCGAGAAACTGACCGCCGACCAGTACAAGCTCTACAACCTCATCTGGCGGCGATTCGTAGCCTGTCAGATGGTGCCGGCCCAATGGGACAACACGACGGTGCAAATGACGGCTGACACGCCCGAGGGTGAGGCCGTGTTTCGGGCAAGCGGACGCCGACTGGTTTTTGACGGCTATCTGAAAGCGATGGGGCCGGCGGTGGACGCCGATGTGCTATTGCCCGACCTGCAGCCCGGCGCCGAAATTCCTCCCATCCAAATCGAACCACAGCAACAGTACACTTCGCCGCCGCCGCGATACTCAGAGGCCTCATTGGTCAAGAAGCTGGAATCCGAAGGCATAGGCCGACCCAGCACGTACGCCGCGATCATCCAAACCATACAGGATCGGGGATACGTGGAGCTGAAAGAAAAGCGACTGCATCCGACTGCTCGCGGCGAGATGGTCACCCTCAAACTGATCGAGCACTTCCCGCATATCATGGACATCAAGTTTACTTCGCATATGGAGGAGGAGCTTGACAAGATTGAGGAAGCCCACGTGGATTGGGTGCACGTGCTGAACGAGTTTTATGGGCCGTTCAAGGCCACGCTGGAAAAGGCGCACACCAACATGGAGCGGCCCCAGGCCGAGCCCAGCGATTACACCTGCAAGGAGTGCGGAAAAGCGATGGTGTATCGTCTCGGCCGCAATGGCCGGTTCCTCTCCTGTTCCGGCTTTCCCGACTGCAAGGTGTCCATGAACGTGGACGCCGAGGGTCGGGCGATCCAGGAAATTCTGGGCGAGCATCCGTGTCCCGAGTGCGGGCAGAAGATGGTGTTGCGCCGCAGCCGGCTCGGCCCGTTTCTCGGTTGCGCCGGGTATCCTGATTGCAGCACAACGATCCCTTGCGATGACCAGGGCGTTGCGCTCAAGATCGTGCAGCCGGAGGACATTCACGAAACATGCCCGGATTGCAGTTCGCCGATGAACGTCAAGTTCGGCCGAGGTAAGGCCTTTCTTGGTTGCACGGCCTATCCCAAGTGCAAGGCCACGCAGCCGATCCCCCCGGGACTGCACGTCCAAAAGCCGCCGCCGGAAGACGCCGGCGTTCGATGCGACAAGTGCGGCCGGCCGATGGTCATCCGAAAAAGTCGGCGCGGACCGTTCCTGAGCTGTTCCGGTTTCCCCCGCTGCCGCAACGCCATGCCCACTGACAAGCTCGACCACCTTCGTGAGCTGGAGAAGTCCGGCAAAATTCCTGATCCGCCTCCCAAGAACGCCGGGAAAAATGGGCGGCGCAAGAACGACCAGGCTCTGAAAGGGAAGGACGGCAAGGTTGACATTCAAGCGTTGGGTCCACCGCCGACCGGCTTTGCTTGGACACGAACGGGTAAACCCGTGGTGGAGACTTGGCCGGATGAACCATTGACCTGCCCCGATTGCGGCGGCGAAGTCGGCATGAAAACGGGACGCTTCGGGCCTTACTTCGGATGCACGACCTATCCCCGGTGTTCTTTCGTATCCAACCTGCGGGGAGCGGCCAAGAAACAGGCGGAGATCGAAGCTCCGACGCCAGCCCGCCCCAAGCCGATTCCCACAGATATTCCGTGTGACGAATGTAGCGAACCGATGGTCATCCGCACCGGTCGCTCGGGACCCTTTCTCGGTTGCAGCAAGTACCCGAAATGCCGATTCAGCAAGCCCCTGCCGGAAGGTCAAACCGTCGAGTCCCTGACCTCCAGTCGGACGTAAGCAGAACGCTTCCCCCGAAAGCAGCCCTCGGGTTCTGCGGTCGCCATCAACCCGAAGCACCACGCCGTCGGCGCAACATAAGGGATTGGGCGTTAGCCATCTCTTCACCCGTGGGTGCGCGCCCCGTGGACATCATGGTCGCAAAGCAATCGAACAGATAGGTTGCATCATGCGGTCCTGGGCCGGCCTCTGGATGGTATTGAACCGCAAGAATCGGCATCTCCCGATGAACGAAACCCTCCAGGGTCTGGTCATTAAGATTGATATGCGTCGGCACCGCTCCGACGACTCCCAATGACTTCGTCGAGATGGCAAAGCCGTGGTTTTGTGACGTGATTTCGACTCGACCGGTCGTCAGGTTGCGCACCGGCTGATTGGCGCCACGATGCCCGAACTTCAACTTGAACGATTCCGCGCCAAGAGCGATCGCCAACAACTGATGCCCCAGGCAGATGCCGAAGATCGGAACGCGCCCGATCAGGCCCCCCAGCAAGGCGACGGCGTAGTGCACCGCCGCCGGGTCGCCGGGGCCGTTACCGATCAGAACGCCATCCGGCTTGTCCTCCAGCACTTGCTCGACTGATGACGTCGGCGGCATGGCCCGAACCTCGCAGCCGAGGTCCACCAATCGACGCAGGATGCTACGCTTGATGCCGCAATCGATGGCCACCACGCGGCGCGGCGCCGTCGGTGCGGGCCGTGAGGGAGCGAAGGGAGGGCCGAGACCTTCCGTCCATCGGTAGGTGTCCGTCGGCGCTACGCGCTGCACCAGATCGGCGCCGACCATGCTCGGTACGGCGCGAGCCTGTCGCACACATTCAGCGGGGTCGTCGATTTCCGTTGTGATGACACCGCGCAGGGCACCCTCGACCCGCAGCTTCTTCGTCAGCGCCCGCGTGTCGACTCCCTGGATTGCGACGATGTCGTTTTCGGAGAGATAATCTTCCAGGCTGATCGTGGCCCGGTAGTTACTGTGCCGGCGGGCGAGTTCCTTAATCACCAATCCCTTGACCCAGGGACGACTGCCCTCGGTGTCCTCCGGGTTCACGCCGTAGTTGCCGATCTGCGGGCTCGTCATGTTAACGATCTGCCCGTAGTAGGATGGATCGGTGAGGATTTCCTGATACCCGGTCATTGAGGTGTTGAAGACCACTTCACCGGATCGAGTTCCGCCGGCGCCGAAGGCCCCACCCACTAGCACCGTACCATCCTCCAGGGCGAGGGTGCATCGGGGACTTCTCGGTGCGGGGGGCATGGTCGCCAGGATAACGGCGGTTTTACGAAGGGTCTATGGACCCACCGAAAGGAAGGGGAAACCCGATCGTGTCGGCTCGGAGATTCCTGAGACAAGTTTTAGCACAATGCGGCGTAGATCATCATCGCCAGGAAGGCGATCCTGACTTTCCTTCGCAAGAATTCGTTGTACAGCGAAACCACCATGCTTCGTTCCCCTCACCGTCAGCCCCCACCGACGGGTTGTGGCCATACTACGTTGCAGCTTCCATGCCACTGACATCGGGGAGGTATCACGCGCGGATCGCCCCATAATCGGGATGCTCACCAGCCCGTATGCGATCTCCACGGGATCGGTACCGAACAAACGGCCCGTAACGGTTGTAGCGATGCCTGTTGGACGAGCAACATGATCCTCGCTTTGGCGTCGATCATGCGCGAGGGGCGGGGTCAAAGAGGGGTGGCCAAGATCATCTGCTCGTTGGAAGGCTCGCTCGTGCCCTGGTCGTTCGTGCCCGTGCAGGTGAATGAAAACGTCTGGCCGACGTCCGATTCATCCACGGTAAACGTAGCCACGCCCGTGCGGTCGTTGACGAACAGGCGTCCGATGGCGGGTTGAAAATCAAACGTCAGCCCGTTGTTCCCGCCGTCGGCGGTGCAAGTCAGGATCACGTCTTCGTTCACCTGCGGAGTGGGATTCGACACGCTCAATGAAACGACGGGAACAGCCTCGTCGGAAACACCCTCGTCAGGATCGCCGCCGACAGGCTCTCCATTGCTGCCATCGTCGTCGCCGTTCGTCGTGGGCGTGTCGTCTCGGGCCCCGGATGTCACTTGAACGAGAATGTCCTGAATCACAACGCAGCCGCCGAGCAATACCCCCAGAGCAGCCGCTACGATCCCTCGCCCCGTTCTGAATAGTCCAGGTTTCATATCCGGCTGAACTCCGTGCCCGATCCGTCCGCTGCTTGCCGTCTCAGCCGGGCATTCTACCCGATGCGGCCACCAAGGCCCAGGGCCATGGTCGGCTCTGCCCAGCGCGGGACCGGTGCGGATCTTGCGTGATGGGCGAGTCATGGATTAGGCTCTTCCAGGCACGACGCGCCGATGACCCAACTTGGACGAAGAGAAGGTGTGGCCTAAACCGCCTACGATCGATGAACCGATAACCCTTGGAGAGTGCGGCGGAGGGTCGGAGGGCGTATGCGCCCGGAATCCGATCTACCCGGTACGATCCGTTTCAGGACCGATATGGTGAAGTTGCCTAACAAGCGAACCCGGCGGTGGACAGTGGTAGGCCTCCTGTGGCTCATCGTGGGGCAGATGATTGGATGCCAAGCCATTAGAAACGGCTGGCTGGACCCGACCGCGCTGGGCGACTTCAAGTACACCGGAACGATGGACATTCGAGCTTCGCTCACGCTCGATGATTCTGCCCGAGGGATTCCCGGAACCACCTACCCCGGCCCGGAAGATTTCGTATTCATCGCCGAGGACTACCCCATTTCTCCCGGAGATACGCTAGCGATCGAGATCTATGAGTTGCGCGAACGGCTGGTCCCCTATCAACTCCAGGCTCAGGTTTCCTCCACCGGGTACCTGAACCTGCCGGTCGTAGGTCGGGTTCACGCCACCGATTTGAGCGTTCCGCAGCTTGAAGCGGCGCTGGTCAACACCCTGCGTGAACGTGAGATTCTGCTGGACCCGCAGGTAACGATAAGTCCGGTCTTTCTCCACAGCGCAACCTATTCGATTTTCGGGATTGGGGTGAGTGCGGCGGTCAACGCGCCATTACGCGCCGGCACGTTCCCCATTCGGCGGCCCGATCTTCGGATTCTTGAAGCGATCAATCAGGTCGGCGGGCTCAATGAGTTCGTCACAGAGGTGTTCATTTTCAGATCCTATACGCGGCGGGACGAAGCCGACCGCGATGAAGTCGAACTGGGAGACGCTTCGGACGGTGGGGCCGACAGCATCGCCTCGGTCGGTTCGGGTCGGCGCGAGCAGGGCGCAGAGAATGAGGGGCTATCCCCCCGGGACGAGTTGATCCGCGCCGTGGTGGAACAGGACAAGGCGGGCTCGGCACAGGCGGCGCCTACGGAACGACCTGAAGTGCCGGAATTATTCGAACCCGAGCCTTCCGACCCGTTCATTTGGGTGGATGGCGCGTTCGTTGCTAATCCGCGATACCAGGGACACGCTTCGGAAAACCTCGAGGCAACCCCATTTGCGGCGTCGGCGTCTCTGGTTCCAACGGTCAACTGGGCGCGATGGGCCGGCGACAGCACGCATAGAACCCTGCAGATTCCGGCTGATCTGCTCCGCACGGGCGATCCGACGGCCAACATTTACGTCAGGCCCGGCGACGTGATTCGGGTCGTCAGCGGTGAGATCGGTGTCTATTATGTGATGGGGCTGGTGAATCGGGTCGGTGCGTTTTCGTTCAACGCCGAAGAAGTCACGCTCAAGTCGGCCATCGCCACGGCGGGAGGGTTAGCCCCGCTTGCCTGGCCTGATCGGTGCACGATCTACCGACGCCTGGGAAGGCGAGAGCAGATGATTCAGGTTAACCTGGACCGGATCTTTGCCGGTTTGGACCCGGACTTCCAAATCCGTCGCGGGGATATCATCAACGTGGGCACTCATCCGTTCGCCCCGTTCCTGCAACGGATCCGCTCGCTGACGCTGCCGAACCCGGTCGCCAACATCGGATACAGCTTTACCTATGCACGAAATTTCGCGGACATCGATTCGTTTGCCGTGCAGGCCAACCCGCGAACGCGGCGTGACATTGAGCAGGCTAACCGTTTCCCAGCCTTGTTCCCTTAGGATGATGTCGTGACGAGCCTCTCCTCGATTCCAACCTCCCCTCCTTGCACCTGGAGCGAGCGGGTTCCCACCGCCGCGCGGATTCGTCTGGTCGTCGTGGTTGTGTTGCTGATCGCCGTGTATTGGGGATCGATCCGCCACCATCTCATCGCCCGCTGGCTCAACGACGGAAACTGGTCGCATGGCTGGCTGATCCCCTTGTTCAGCCTGTACTTTCTCTACACGCGCCGAAGTGATCTTCTGAGGTGTCAGCCGAAACCCGGATACACCGGGGCTTGGGTGCTGGCGGGATCGCTCTGCGTGTACTTCGTCAGCGGTTGGGTGTTTCGGATGGCGTACCCTCAAACGCTGTCGCTGGTGGGCAGCGTGTTCGGGCTGACGTTGTTGCTGGGCGGCTGGTCGGTGATACGCGTGGCCTGGTTCCCGATTGCGTTTCTGGTTCTGGCGATCCCTCTGCCCGAACGGATTTACGTGGAACTGACGATGCCCTTGCGTCAGTGGGCCTCGACGGCGGCGGCGGCGTTGATGCCCCTGTTCGCCTCGGGTCTCCACACGGAAGCGCAGGCCGTCGTCATCGACTATGTAATGCCCGGCCGACCCCCGGGAACCTTGAACATCGAGGAGGCCTGCAGCGGCATGCGTCTGATGATGGCCTTTGTCACGCTCGGTGTTGCGATGGCCTATCTTCATGACCGCCCGATCTGGCAGCGTTTGGTGATGGTGGCCAGTTGTCTTCCGATCGCGGTTCTGTGCAACACGATTCGCGTTACGACGACGGGGCTTCTCTATATTCAAGGCTATGATGATCTGGCCCAGGGCACGCCCCACCAGCTTCTGGGCGTCGCCATGCTGATGATCGCCCTGGGGTTGTTTGCGCTGCTGGGATATGTTCTAAGCCACGTGTTCATCGAGGATACGCCGGGCGTTGAGGCGCCGCGCTAGGAGCCTATCACAAGAAGTGTGACACTGGTTTGCAACCCGTGCGCTAACACCGGTTGAAAACCGGTGCCACAAGGCTCAAATGGGGTAGTCTCTTAGGGGCGCGGTTTGCTGAGGTTTGACCGATGATGATGGTATCGGACAAAGCCCGGATAGATTCCACCGCGTCATTCGAATCGCGCGGCTCTGCAAAGGTTGATCCATGACCACGGTTTCGACGCCCATGACGGAACGCACCGCATTGCCCGGCTCAGCCCATGGAGTCGGGATCGAAAGCGCTCGTGGACCGACTGCATCAGACCTTTGGTCGATGATCCGAAGGCGGCTGGTGCTGATCGTCGTGCTGTTCATTCTGTTTTCCGCGCTGGCGATCGGCGGCTTTGGCGCCTGGTGGGTTTACTTGCCGGGATACACGAGCGAATGCCTGATCGAGTGTATCTCCAACATCCCCGAAACGCAGTTGACCGCAGATCAGGAACGACTTCGTCAGGACGAGCACGAACGATTCGTGCGTACTCAGGCCATGCTGCTGACCACCCCGGGCATCCTGTCCGAGGCGCTGAAGGTCACTGCCGTCCGGGAAACAAGTTGGTTTAAGCGAACTTCCCGCAGCCGGCGAGACCCGCTGCTGGTCTTAACCGACGAACTGTCGGTGGCGCCGGTACGCGGCACGAACTTCATTCGGGTGGCCATCGAATGTCGTAACCCGAAAGATCCCCGAATCATCGTCAACGAGGTCGTGAACGAGTGGTATCACACCGTCAAGAAGCAGACGTCCGAGGCCTTCGCGTCCGAAGCGCTCCAGGACGCCCATCGAGAGCTACAGGATCTCGATCGGGTGATCGCCGGAGACCGGGATCGTCTCAAGCAGATCGCCCAGCGGCTGCCGCCGGGTTCGATCCAAAACCCCGCGGGCAACATCACCGCCCAACAGGTGCGCCAATCCGGCGAACTGGTGGCCATGCTGGATCTGGAACTCTCTCAGCTTGAACAGTACCGAGACATCTACAACGATCCGGAAGGTGTGGCGGTCACGGCGGAAGACCGTGCGATGGTCGAGCAGGATCCGCAGATCGCGGAACTGGCCCGCTTGCTGTTCCTGCTCGAACAACAGCGGGCTGCGGATGCGAATGTGTATGGCGCCGGCCACAGCGTGGTTAAGCAGCTCGACGCCCAACTCGAAGCCGCCGAGGCGAAGCTGGCTCAACTTAGAATGGAGAGGCTGCAAGAGCGTCGGGCCGACATGCGTGAGGCTGTCAACACCGCCTACAGTAATTCGCGGTACGCCATGTTTCAGGCGCGCGAGAAACTGGCCAGGGACGAGGCGGCTTTACAGGATCAGGATCGCCTGCTCTTTGACTATCTTGACCTCGATGCCAAAGTCAAACAGGACCTCGAATACCGAAACGAGTTGAGCGATTACATTAAGGGGCTGGCGCGCGTCAAACGACAGCGCACCGCTATTCAAGTCAACGTTGCCCAACCGCCCATCGACCCGCTCGAACGCAGCAGCCCCAATCTGCTTCTGATTCCTGCCAGCCTGATGTTCATGCTGATGTTGGCCGTGGGGGTGGGACTCAGTCTGGAATTGATGGATAAGTCGGTGCGAACGCCGCAGGACATCACCCGCCATCTGGACCTGGCGGTGTTGGGTGTCATTCCGGATACGGCTGATGAAGAGACGACCATTAAACACGTAGAAACGGCGGTGCAGGATGCGCCGCGTTCGATGGTGGCCGAGGGCTTCCGCCGAATCCGCACCCGTCTGCAGTTCAGCGGTTCGGCAGAGCGCCAAAAGGTGGTGATGGTGGTCAGTCCGCGCCCCAACGACGGCAAGACGACGGTGTCATGCAACCTGGCCATGACCTTCGCTCAAACCGGTCGCCGCGTGCTCCTGGTCGATGCGAACCTGCGGCGCGAAGGGTTCCGGCGCGTGTTCGACCATCTCAAACCGGAAGGCTTGAGCAACATCCTGACCGGGAAGGCTACCTTGGAATCTTGCGTCGTGTCGACGGAAATGCCGGGTTTGGAAATCCTGGGCAGCGGGCCGATGCCGCCCAACCCGGTCGAGCTGCTCGACAGCGAAGCGTGCAAGGCGTTTCTGCGGGAGGTTAGGGAGCGCTACGATTACGTCATCCTCGACACCGCCCCGATCCTGGTAGCCAGCGACAGCATCGTGCTGGCGCCGGCGGTGGACGGCGTGATCCTCGTCGTGCGCGCGAATCGCAGTTCGAAGGGCCTGGTGCGCCGGGCGTCAGCCCTGTTGACCGATGTCGGCGCCAATATCTTCGGAGCCGTTCTGAACGCGGCTCAGATCACCAGAGGCGGCTACTTCCGCGAACAATTCCGAACCTATTACGACTATCAAAGCGACTCAACGTAAGCTCTGCCCACATTGAACTACTGCTGCATCACGCAGCGCTATTGTTCATGGTCTACGGCAGAAAGTTCGGCATCCGGTTGCTGGGTCGATGGGGATAGCCCGTTACGGCTGGCGATGCCCAGCAGGGTAAGCGTGTCGCGCTCGACGATGCCCCGAAGTTGCTCGCGCGGAATCGTGGGCA
>JADFMZ010000055.1 GCA_022563615.1 Planctomycetota bacterium | reverse complement strand
TCTCAACCAGGCGCCGATCGCGCCGGTGCGATTGAATCCCAACGTGCCCGCCGAGTTGGAGCGCATCATCAGCACCGCCCTCGAGAAGGACCGCGACCTGCGCTACCAGAGCGCCGCTGACTTACGCGCCGACCTGAAGCGCCTGAAACGCGACAGCGATTCGGGCCGAACTGTCCCGGGCGCAGTCGAATCTGAATCGGCGAAAGTACGCTTGACGGAAGCAAAGCTACCGTGGAGGCGGCGAGCCTATCTCTATGCTGGTCTTGTGAGTCTTGTCGTTCTGCTTGGAGCGTTCGGGGTCTATCTCCGACGGCATAATGAGACCCGTCGGATCCGGGCAATGGTCGCTCGCGTGCAACTCGCCGCTGAGGCGGGCCGTCTGGACGAGGTGTTCGACGAGTTGCGCGTATCAGGCCTGCACCTCGGCGATGCACGCATGGAGCCTCTGAGAAACTTGGTCGCGGGGACGCTATCGATCGAGACCAAGCCGCCCGGTGCGAGCGTGACCGCAACTTATGCGCAGCCAATCGCCAAGTTTCCAACACGCCGACCCGTCCCCATCGGGCGAACTCCCACCGCCGGCTACCCGTTGGTCGCCGGTGAATATCTAGTCCGTCTGACCGCCGAAGCGATGAACCGCCTCGAATTCCTCGTCCGGGTGGAGTTGGGCGAGGACCTGTTAGTAAGTCGGACGCTTACAAAGGCGGGTGGAACCTCGGATGGTATGGCGCTGGTCCCCGAAGGCCTGTCCTTGGTCGCGCCCGGCGGCGCCGCCGTCCCTGCGTTCCTCATCGACCGGTACGAAGTGACCAACGAGCAATTTTTGAAGTTCGTCTCGGCGGGCGGTTACCGCGATCCTACCTTTTGGCCTGAGACTATGATGGTAGCCGGCCGACCGACACCGTGGTCTTCGGCTCTCAAATCCTTTGTTGATCGCACCGGTCTGTCCGGTCCACGGTTCTGGTCAGGTGGGACCTATCCCGAGGGCAAGGACAAGCACCCCGTGGTCGGTGTCTCATGGTACGAGGCGGCCGCCTATGCGCGCTGGCTCGCCAAGGAACTGCCCACCTGGGAGCAGTGGTGGAGAGCGGCTCTTGGTGAGACCGGCGATGTCTTCCCCTGGGGAAGCGACGTTAAGACGGCCGAGCAGCGGGCGAACTTCGGGCTGATCGACACTCGTCCGGTAGGGTCGTATCGTTTGGGGGTTAGCTCATACGGTTGTTTCGACATGGTCGGGAACGTATGGGAGTGGCTGAGTGATTCGGTACCGGGCGGCGTGCGCCGCATTGCTGTTGGTGCGTCCTGGCAGGATCCCGTTTATGTGTTTCAGCATTCACTCGCCCAGCGGTTTGATCCGGCGTTTGCCAACGAGGCGATCGGCTTCCGATTAGTGATGCCTGCTACCGGTCGTCAATGAAAGTGAGAAGGATTTCAGGATGAAGAATCTGTTTCACCTCGTCTTAGCGCTTGCCCTCATCTGGTCCGTGATGGTTTCTGTTGGACCTGCTGAAGAGGTGCCGGCCGCCGACGAATGGCTGGCTCGCCCTGTGGACGATCGCACGTTCCAGACGTACCTGGATTTTTTTGCCTATGATCGGCGCGTACCGTTCGATCTACGAATCCTTGATGTGGCGGAGCAGGAAGGTATCAGGAAAGAGCATCTATCGTTCGAGAGCACTCCGGGTGTGCGCGTGTTCGCGCAACTCTATCGACCCGTCGTGTTGGTATCGCCGAAAGGGCCCGCTGTAATTCTTCTGCATGGCGGTGTCGCAACCGGAAAAGACAGCAAGGCGATCGAGATGCTTGCGGTGCTCCAAGCGCGAGCAGGGTGGAAAGTGCTGGCTATTGACATGCAATACTTCGGCGAGCGCAGCACTGATTTATTGAAAACGTATACCGGTCAAGAGAAGCACGAACGACTATACAACCGCCCGGGAACGTATCTGGGCTGGGTAACACAAACCGTGAAGGATGTCAGCCGCTCGTTTGACTTCTTGGTGGAACAGAGGAATGTTGACCCCAAACGCATTGCCCTGATGGGTTTCAGCCGTGGCGCTCAGGTCGGTGCCATTGCCGGTGGCGCTGAGCGCCGGCTGGCCGCCGTCGTCTTGCTGCATGGTGGGCACTTTGACGCGCTCGAGTGCGGGCACCTTCCCGCAGCCTGTCCCGCCAACTACATCGGCCGTATCAGCCCCCGTCCGCTGCTCATGATTAACGGCAACCACGACACTGATTATCTCAAAGACACATCGGTCCTGCCGCTTTTCCGTTTGGCAAACCCACCCAAACTGATCCTTTGGCGGGACACCCGTCACGGAGTCCTCACCGAGGAGGACCGGTCGGCGATGTTGCATTGGCTCAAGGAGAACCTGAAGTAGACCCGCCACACCCTGGGTGCGGGAGCGAAAGCGGCAACCGAGTTTCAGAAGATCCTCGACCACCGGGCCTACATTGACTCGCTTGCGGACGTGAGGTACGATGCCCACCAACAAGCGGTGGGTTCCGTCCCATGATTGGCAAGACAGTTTCACACTACCACATCCTTGAACAGATCGGGGCCGGTGGGATGGGTGTGGTATACGAGGCCGAGGACACCAAGCTCGGCCGCCATGTAGCCCTGAAATTCCTTCCTGAGGAGCTTTCAAAGGACCACCATGCTCTGAAGCGTTTTCTTCGCGAGGCCCGGACCGCCTCGGCGCTGAACCACCCACATATTTGCACCATCTACGAGATCGACGAGCACGAGGGCGAGCACTTCATCGCCATGGAGCTGCTGGACGGGCAAACGCTTAGACATCGCTTCGCCGGTCACCCGGTCCCGACGGAGCAACTGCTGGAGCTGGGGATTCAGATCGCCGACGCCCTCGACGCCGCCCACGCCAAGGGGATCGTCCACCGGGACATCAAGCCGGCGAACATCTTCATCACCGATCGCGGTCAGGCGAAGATTCTGGATTTCGGGCTGGCCAAGCTGGCGCCCCAACGCAGACCGGTGGGGGAGGCTGTTGCGGCGGCGAGTGAACCGACCATTACCGCCGAAGAGCATCTGACCAGCCCGGGCGCGGCCCTCGGTACGGTGGCCTACATGTCACCGGAGCAGGCCCGGGGAGAGGAAGTCGATGTCCGGACGGACCTGTTCTCGTTCGGTGCGGTGCTTTACGAGATGGCCACGGGCCGGATCGCCTTCTCCGGCCGCACCACCGCGCTGATCTTCAACGCGATTCTCAATCAGGCGCCGATCGCACCGGTGCGATTGAATCCCAACGTGCCCGCCGAGTTGGAGCGCATCATCAACACGGCCCTGGAGAAGGACCGCGACCTGCGCTACCAGAGCGCCGCTGACTTACGCGCCGACCTGAAACGTCTGAAACGCGACAGCGATTCGGGACGTACGGCGACCAGAGCCCGGAGCGCAAGCGACGGGTTGGCAGACCCCGCGCTGGCGCTTGGGGCTCGGATAAGCACTGCGGATCCCCGCGCGCTTGAAATTGTAGGTCGCGACGTTGACACAGGCAGAACGGTGACCCCCGCCGTCCGAAGGAAGCGATGGGCATGGTTCGCCGGGGCCGCCGCGGTATTGGTGCTGGCTGCGCTGCTCTATCTGGCTTGGGAGCAAGATGAGTCCATTGATTCCTTAGCAGTGCTGCCCTTTGTGAATGTCAGCGGCGACCCGGACACCGAATACCTCAGCGACGAGATTCCGGCAAGCATCATCAACAGCCTCTCGGCGCTGTCCAACCTGCGGGTGGTCCCACGCAGCACGGTGTTTCGCTACAAGGGGGGAGAAAAGAATCCCGCTACCATAGGACGCGAGCTGAACGTGGCAGCGGTCCTGACCGGGCGAATCAGCGTGCGCGGTGAGAACCTCAGCATTCGTGCGGAGCTGGTGGATGTGGCAAACGACCGCCAACTCTGGGGCGAACGGTACAGTCGGAAGATCGCCGACATTCTCGCGATTGAAGAGGACATCGCCAAGCAGATTTCGCAGGCGTTGCGGCTGGAGCTGACCGGCGAAGACAAGAAGCGACTGGCTACGCGGCATACCATCAGCCCCGAGGCGTATCGGGCCTATCTCAAGGGGCGCTACTGGTGGAATAAGCGGTCTGAGGACGGGTTCGCAAAGGCTAGCGAGTTTTTCAACGAGGCGATCGAGATCGACCCGACCTACGCACTGGCCTACGTCGGCCTCGCTGATACATACTCGCTACTCGCCTACTACCGTTTTCTCCCTCTGAAGGAGGGCTATCCGAAAGCGAAGGCAGCCGTGCAAAGGGCGCTTCAGCTCGATGACACACTGTCGGAGGCCCACGCCTCGCTGGCAATAATCATGATGGATTATGATTGGGATTGGCTCGCCGCGGAACGGGAATACCGGCGGGCGATCGAGCTTAACCCCAAATACCCTTCGGCTCACCAATGGTATGGGTTACTTCTGCTGTACCAGGGTCGGTACGATGAAGGGATGGCACAGGTCAGGCTCGCCCATGAACTTGATCCGCTCTCGCTGATCATCAACGCGAATCTGTCATTCCACGCGTATGGGGCGCGCCGATACGACGAGGCGATCGAACAGGCCAGAAAGGTCCTCGAAATGGACCCGAACTTCCCCGTCGCCCGCAGCAACCTTGGTTCTGCTTATCTGGCAAAGGGGATGTTTGATGAAGCGATCGCAGAGTTTAAGGAGCTGAGTGAACGCACCGGGCAGGATCCAGCGCGAAGCGCGTGGCTCGCAGTCGCCTACGCCATGTCAGGGAATCGACCCGAGGCCGTGAAGATAGTTGATACGCTGATAGTCCTCTCGACCCAGGAGTATGTCTCCGCGGGGGGCATAGCAAAGATCTTCGCAGCTCTTGGAGAACAAGACAAGGCATTTGAATGGTTGGAAAAGATCTTTGCCCAGCGTGGTCGCGATTTGCTAGACCTTAAAATCAGCGCATACTTTGACATGCTGCGCGACGACCCGCGGTTCAACGACCTGCTGGGACGCGTCGGGCTGGAGCCGTAAGGCGCAGAATCACCGATGCGAGAATGCCAATAGAGGATTTCCCGTTTAGAATTCGCTATTCGACATTCGTCCTTCGTGACTCTTCAGCCGCGTGCAATGGATCAGGCGGGTAGCGGCGGGAATTGGGCGGTGACGAGGTAGGTCTTGAGGGCGTCGGCGATCGTTTTTGTCGGGTTCAGTCCGCGAAGCTTCAGCCTGCCCGGATTCTCAGATCTTCGTGACTCCGTGCGAGCTGAAGGCGACGCCTCGCTTGAATCATTACCTCTGCTCCTTTAAGACGGGCTTCTCATGAAACGGCGTATGAGCTTCGGCCCCGGCCTTTTAGTCACGGCTGCCTTCATCGGGCCCGGTACGATCACGACGGCGACCCTGGCCGGTGCGGGATTTGGGTTCACTCTTCTTTGGGCGCTGGTGTTTTCCATCGCGGCCACCATCGTGTTGCAGGAGATGTCCGCCCGGCTGGGATTGGTCACGCGGAAGGGGCTGGGCGAGGCGCTGCGCACGACGTTCACCACCCCCGTCGCCCGCATCACGCTGATGTTGCTCGTCGTTTCAGCCATCGCGCTGGGCAATTGCGCGTTTCAAACCGGTAACATCATCGGCGCCGCGATGGGCCTTGAAATGCTCACCGGCGTCAACCGGTCTGCCGGGGCACTGATGGTCGGGCTAGCCGCGTTCTCCATGCTCGCCGTCGGAGGGTATCGCCTGATTGAACGGATGTTGATGGCCCTGGTTGCGGTCATGGGCGTCGTGTTCATCCTGACGGCGATCGTAAGCCGGCCGGGGTTGACCGATGTGCTCAAGGGTTTGTTGGTGCCTTCAATTCCACACGGCTCGCTGGTGACGATCATCGCGCTGATCGGGACGACCGTCGTGCCGTACAACCTTTTCCTCCACGCCGGCGCCGTGACACGGAAATGGCCTGCCACGACATCGGTACGGATATCGCTTCGGGAAGCGCGGTGGGACGGCGCGCTCTCGATCGCGCTGGGCGGCCTCATCTCGCTGGCGGTTATGGCTACGGCTGCGGCGTTTACGATGGGGGGCGCCGCCATCGATGGCCCGGCCGCCATGGCTGAGCCGTTACGGCCGCTATTGGGAGCCGCCGGGCGACCCCTCTTTGCGGTCGGGCTGGTTGCGGCTGGGTTGACCAGTGCGATTACAGCCCCATTGGCGGCGGCCTACGCAACCACCGGAGTGCTGGGATGGGATTCGGGCCTGCAAACCTGGAAGTTCCGAGCGGTATGGGCCACAGTCATCGCGGTGGGCACGACCCTGGCTATGATGGGCGGAAACCCGATCTCAGCCATCCTCTTCGCGCAAGCCGCCAATGGGTGGTTGCTGCCGATCATCGCGGGCTTCCTTCTGGTGGCCATGAACCGCAAGGCCCTGTTGGGCGATTATACCAACCGGGTTCTTGCCAACGTCCTGGGCGCCGGCGTGGTCCTGGTGGTAAGCGGTCTGGGGTTCGTCAAGCTCGTAAAGGTCGCTCGCGCCATCTGGCCTTAAAACCGAGACGTGCGACAAGCTCCGAAATCACGCGCCCCGTGCGGTTGGTTCCAATCATGGTATTGTGCAACCCGTGACCAGCCGAAACCTCGCAACCTTGCGCATCATCGACGCCAACGCCAACCGCGCGCGGGAAGCGTTGCGGGTTATGGAGGAGTACGCGCGCTTTGTACTGGGCGACGCGAGCCTGACGCTGGCGATCAAAGAGATGCGTCATTCCTTCGCGGCAACGGTGAAGATCCTTGAAGGGGCGATTTTCAAGATTGAAGGGGGAAATGCGGCGAACTCTATGCGCAGCTCGCTCATCGCGGCGCGGGACATCCTGGGTGACGTAGGCCGCTCCACCGCCACGTCAACCGAATATGAACGGAGCGATCCATCCGACGTGGCCTGTGCGGCGGCCAAGCGACTGGGTGAGGCGCTTCGGGTCATCGAGGAATATGGCAAGACCCTCGACTCCAACTTCGCCAGGGCTGTCGAACAGTGTCGATATCGGGGCTATGAGTTGGAGCGCAGGCTGGAGTTCACACGGCGCGCCCGTGAGCGATTCGGCCACGTGCGGTTGTATGTGCTGCTGACCGAATCTATTTGCCACGGCGACTGGTTCGCCACGGCGGAAGCGGCGCTTCGCGGTGGGGCGGACGTCTTGCAACTTCGTGAGAAGCATCTGTCCGACCGGGAGTTGCTCGAAAGAGCCCAGCGGTTGGTTGAGCTTTGCCGGAAGTATGAGGCTATGTTGATCGTTAACGATCGCGTGGACGTAGCAGCCATGAGCGGGGCGGATGGCGTGCACCTGGGGCAAGAGGATCTTCCGGTGTCCTTGGCTCGTCGAATGCTGCCGCCAACGTGCGTGGTCGGATTGAGCACGCACACCGTCGAGCAGGTGGTGTCTGCTCAGGAGCAGACGCCCGATTACATCGCCGTGGGGCCGATGTTCGCCAGCGCGACCAAGCGGCAGGACCACGTCGCCGGACCCGAGACGCTGGCGGAGGCGCGGCGCCGGACATCATTGCCGTTGGCTGCGATTGGCGGAATCGACGCGGACAACGCACGCGAGGTTCTCGCCGCGGCTCCATGCTGCCTTTGCGTATGCCGTGCGATTATCGCGCAGAGCGACGTCACTCAGGCTTGTACCCGTCTTCTCAAGTCGATGGATGCGACGGTCGGTTCGTCCGGGAAACATCACACGCACGTCACGAACCCGCCGGAGCGGCGGGCGGCGAGTCCCCCTGGTTGAAACGATACCGGTCTCCCTACGGGCCGATTATGGGTCTGGGCGCCGGTCGCAGCCCATGTAACCCATAACCCAATAGTCTGGTTACGTCGGACGGGCATGGGCCGTTGGCGACGCTTCCGGGTTGATTCCTTTGGGCCGACGATTCCTCTTGCGGGTTTTCCCAAACGAGCCCCTCGCAAAGGCCGATAGGTCAAGCGGCTGCGGGTCCGAGCGGTGGGAACCCGAGAGGACGAGTGTGGTTTGGGCTTCAATCGTATGCTGGAGAGGTCGCCGCCGTTGACTTTCCACCTGCAAAGTTCTAAGATTGTTTGGGTTATCGGCATCGGTTCGGACAAGACTGGTCGACACATGGGGGACGGGAAGTCGACGGCGTCTTTGTAAGCGCTTGTCGATTTATCTCGCAATCACCTCCCATTGAATTGACGTCGTTGACCCGTCCGCGGTAAGCCGCCGCGCTGCGTAGGCTTGGGTTCTTGTAAAAAGGGATTGCTTACGATGACGAACGCTAGTGATATCCTTTCGGTTGTCCAACAGACCATCAACAAAGACCGCTTCCGGGAACAACACTGGGAAGGCTCCTTCGAGGATTACCTCGATTTAGTTTGCGCCGACCCGAGGTTGGCCCGGAGCGCGTTTCAGCGCATCTATGACATGATTCTGCACTTCGGGTGTGAGCGCTATACGTGGATGCGCGAGGAGCTGGCTCGCTATCCTTTCTTCAGCGACCCGATCGACGACGGAGCGGACGCGATCTACGGATTGGATCGTCCGCTGATGAACCTGGTGGACTTTTTCAAGTCGGCAGCGCAGCGATACGGCACCGAGCGTCGAATTCTGCTGTTGCACGGCCCGGTGGGATCCTCCAAGAGCACCATCGCCCGGCTGTTGAAAAAGGGGCTGGAGTATTATTCTGCGTTGGATGAAGGGGCGATGTATACCTTTTCCTGGGTGATCCCGGATGAGCAGGGCCATGAAGAGGTCCACCCCTGTCCCATGCACGAGGAACCGCTCAAGCTCATCCCGGTGGATGCCCGCAAGGGTGTCGAGGCTAAGATCAACGACGCCATCGACGAGGGGCCGCACATCCGGATCGAAGGAGCCCTGGACCCGTTTTGCCGCAAGATGTTCGACGACCTGATCGTGCAGTACGACGGCGACTGGCACAAAGTGATGAGCCACGTCCGCGTGCAACGGTTGATCCTCAGTGAAAAGGACCGGATCGGGATCGGCACCTTTCAGCCCAAAGATGAGAAGAACCAGGATTCCACGGAACTGACCGGCGACATCAACTACCGCAAAATCGCGGAGTACGGCAGCGACAGCGACCCCAGGGCGTTCAACTTCGACGGGGAGCTGAACATCGCCAATCGCGGCATGGTCGAGTTCATCGAGGTGCTCAAACTCGACGTGGCGTTTCTCTACGACCTGCTGGGCGCGTCGCAGGAGCATATGATCAAGCCTAAAAAGTTCGCCCAGACGCACATTGACGAAGTGATCATCGGGCACACGAATGAGCCCGAGTACAAGAAGCTGCAATCCAACGAATTGATGGAGGCCTTCAGAGATCGCACCATCAAGATCGACGTTCCCTACAACATCCGACTGCAGGACGAGATCGCCATCTACGAGCGGGATTTCAACCGGGAGCGCATTCGCGGCATCCACATCGCGCCGCACACCATCGAAGTGGCGGCTATGTGGGCCGTGTTGACGCGATTGGAGGAGCCCAAGAAGCCCGGCCTGACCCTCATGCAAAAGCTCAAGCTCTACAACGGCAGGAGCATCCCCAATTTCACCGAGGAATCGGTCCGCGAGCTTCAGGAAGAGGCCCCGCGCGAGGGCATGCAGGGCATCAGTCCGCGATACATCCAGGATAAGCTATCCAACGCGCTGGTCAGCGAGCACGCCATCCAGCAACGATGCGTCAACCCCTTCATGGTGATGAACGAGCTGGAGGGAGGCCTGGCGCACCATAGCCTCATCACGGATAAGGAGCAGAGGAACCGCTATCGGGAACTGTTGGCGATCGTCACCGAGGAATATGAGGACACGCTTAAATCCGAGGTGCAACGCGCCATCAGCGCCGATGAGGACGCCATCGCCCGGCTTTGTTCGAACTACATCGAGAACGTGCGCGCCTATACACAGCATGAGAAAGTGCGCAACCGCTACACCGGAAAGGATGAGGCCCCCGACGAACGGCTCATGCGCTCGATCGAGGAAAAAATCGATATCCCCGAAAGCCGAAAGGACGACTTCCGGCAGGAAATCATGAACTACATCGGCGCCCTGTCGCTGGACGGCAAGAAGTTTGAATACCACACCAACGCCCGCCTGCACAAGGCGCTGGAGCTCAAGCTGTTTGAGGATCAACGCGATACCATCAAGCTCAAGAACGTCGTTTCGGGCGTCGTGGACGAAGAGACGCAGGCTAAGATCGACGTCGTCAAACAACGTCTGATCAAGTACTTCGGTTACAATGAGACCAGCGCCACCGACGTGTTGAACTATGTGGCCAGCATTTTCGCGCGAGGGGATGCGAAAAAGGATGAATAAACGTCCATACGCCGAAACGTCTAGGCATGGGAATGGGATCGGAGTCGCAGGCCGCATCCCGACGTTTCGACGTCTCGACGTCGCGACGTCGTCATGATTCTCCAAATCAACAACGACCATCAGCGTTTTCGCAGAATCGTCAAGGGGAAGATCCGCGAGGATTTGCGCAAATTCCTCACGCGCGGAGAGCTCCTCGGGCGCGAGGGGCAGAAGTTGATCAGCATCCCCGTTCGCGGAATTGACATCCCCGATTTCCGGTATGGCGACAACAACGACGCCGGCGTGGGCAAGGGAGACGCCGAATCGGGCGATGCCGTGGGCGACTCGGAGGGGCTCGGGCCGGGAGGAACGCACGAAGGCCGTCACATTCTCGAAGTCGATATCAGCCTGGACGAACTGGCGGAAATTCTGGGCGAGGAATTGCAGCTTCCGCGCATTCAGCCTCGCGGTAAACATCGCCTCACGACCGACCGGGATCGTTACAGCGGAATACGTCAGGCCGGGCCTGAATCGCTTCGGCACTTCAAGCGAACCTTCCAGCGAGCGCTGCGAAGGCAGATCATGGCCGGGCTCTACAACCCCGACTCTCCGAAGATCATCTTCGAGCGACGCGACAAGGTCTATCGCAGTTGGAAGACCGTGCGGAAACCCCAATCCAACGCCGTCATCATCTACATGATGGACGTGTCGGGATCGATGGGGGACGAGCAAAAGGAACTGGTTCGCCTGGAGGCCTTCTGGATCGACGCCTGGCTGCGCAAGAATTATCAGGGAATTGAAAGCCGCTACATTGTCCATGATGTCCGCGCCGGAGAGGTGGACCGTGAAACGTTCTTCCGCATCCGCGAGGACGGCGGCACGCGCATCAGCAGCGCGTTTCGACTGGCCCGCGAGCTGATCGAGAAGCACTACGCTCCCGAAGATTGGAACATCTATCTGTTTCATTTCTCCGACGGGGACAACAGCAGCGAATCCGACTCGCGGGACTGTTGCACCGTGCTGCAGGAACATCTCCTCCCCATCTTGAACATGTTCGGCTACTGCCAGGTGGCCAGTGCGTACGGCAGCGGGAACTTTATCAATGTCGTGCACGAGCATCTGTCCAACGTGGAGGGCGTCGTCACGAGCCGGGTGAACACGAAGGACGACATCTACGACAGCATCAAGACGTTCTTTTCCGCCGGAAGATAGAAAGATGCAAACCACCCTCCCCGAATGGATCCTGGAATATGTGGAAAGCATCGCCGAGTGCGCCCGGCGGGAGGGGCTGGACTTCTATCCGACCCTTTTTGAGATGCTCACGTCGGAGCAGATCTCTCAGGTGGCTGCCTACGGCGGGTTTCCCCGGCGTTACCCTCATTGGCGTTTCGGCATGGAGTATGAACGGCTCCACAAGCAACACCGGTACGGCCTGGGCAAGATCTATGAGATGGTGATCAACAACAACCCCTGTTACGCCTATCTCCTCAACGACAACATGCCGGTGGACCAAAAGACGGTCATCGCGCACGTCTACGCGCACTGCGACTTCTTCAAGAACAACATCTGGTTCAGCCGGACGAACCGAAAGATGATCGACGCCATGGCGAACCACGCCACAAGAATCCGGCGCTACATTGAGCGGTACGGACTTGATCGCGTAGAGCAGTTCCTCGACACCAGCCTTTCTCTCGAAAGTTTGATCGACCCGCACTCGGTGTTCATGCGGCGCGAAGTCGAAGCATCGGCCGTCGATCGCGGGCGGGACGAGAAGGCGCCGGACGCGACCCGATTCCCCGCCAAACCCTATATGGACCGGTACATCAATCCCCCCGATCAACTGGCGCGCGACCGCGAAAAAGAGCAGGCGCAACTGGACCGGAACAAGGGGCGTTTCCCTGACGAGCCGCGAAAGGACGTCATGCTCTTTCTGCTCCAACACGCGCCGTTGGAAGACTGGGAGGCGGACGTGCTGGCCATCGTGCGCGAGGAAGCCTACTACTACGCCCCACAGGCTCAGACCAAGATCATGAACGAAGGGTGGGCCAGCTACTGGCACTCCACGATCATGACCAACTAT
>JADFMZ010000054.1 GCA_022563615.1 Planctomycetota bacterium | reverse complement strand
CCATCCGCGCTCGCTGATTCTGGGACTAGGAGGGAGTATCTCGACTCGACTTACGGATTCCGGAATTCGGAGTGAGATTGAAACTGGAGGGCAGATGCGCGACCGCTGGCATCTGATGAGCTAGCTGTGCGGGGCCGTCAGGCAAGGGGCCCCTACGGGGCCCCCATCTTCGAAGGAAGCCGCGTAACCCCGAGAATGATCAAGCCTCGGTGTCCACGGCTATCCCAAGCTGGTCGATCACCGCCTTGGGCATGTCGATGCTACGTCCCCCGTCGTCGGTGACGCGGCACGAGGGACCGTCGAGGTGACCCCAACCCTTCGTCTCCCCGTCGGACTCGACGCTGAGCAGTTCGCCCGTCTCGGCATGCCGCAGCCGGTCGCCGTCGATCGTGACCCAAAGCCGGTCGGGATACCTGTCAACGTCTTCGCCGCCCAAGCAAGGAAGCCCCAGCATGTCCTCGTATTGCTGTATTCTCATCACTTCACGTCTCCTTTCCACGCCTGGCCGCACTCGCAAACGTGCTCGGCCTCAACCCTGTTCCGGTGACATAGCCGCAGGCAATCGTCGCAAACCTGCATGGCCTCGTACTCGAAGTCCCCGGGCAGCCACGCATCAATGTCAGCAATCATCCCAGCCAGCGCTGACTGCACACTGACAGGCGTCGTCTCGCCTTCGGAGTCAGCAGCACCGCCGAGTGCCATCTCCCGCAGCATTACCAGCTTCTGCCTGGCCACCGCCAACAGGTACGCCATTCCGTTGCGGTGCCGCCGCGTCTCGCACTCGCCGATCTGGTGAAGCATCTCGCACGTCAAACCGATCGGGTCACTCGCCAGCATGTTCTCGAAGTAGTCGTTGTCCCTAACCATTGTTCAATCCCCTTCCTGTCCAGACGGCTTGCCGAAGCAGGACGTCGCGTTGTCCGTTTGGCCAACCTCTCTCCGACCCGGGACGCTCCCGCGGTCTTCCTCTATCTAATATGGCAGCGCTAGATTCGCTCAAGCTGAAAGGCGGGGTTGTCCGATGGGACTCCTGACGTGGATTTCGGGAGCGCGCTCTCCTGTACAGGATGTCAGGAGGTTTCACGATGACTGCGGATCAGATTCGATCCTTGCAGCCGGCTTTGGCTGCGCTGTTGGCGTTCTTTCGGCCTTGTTTCAAGCGTACCGCCTCGTTCGATCACTGGGAGCGGTACATCGTCGGGCTCATCACGGACTTGAAGCGCAAAAGCATCGAGCCGATCGCCTTGGCTGCGGGCGTGGCGGTGCGGACGCTGCAGGAGTTCCTGGCGGATTTCGTGTGGGATCACCGACGGGCGGACACGATGTTGCGTCAGTTGGTCATGGACCGGCACGGCTCGGAAGATGCGATCGGGGTGATCGACGCCTCGGCCCATGCCAAGCAAGGCGACAAGACGCCGGGGGTGAAGCGGCAGTGGTGTGGCGAGCGGGGCAAGAAGGAGAACTGCGTGGTCGGGCAGCATTTGTTGTACACCGACAACGATCCGCACAATCCGTTCACCTGTGTGGTGGCCAGCGACCTCTTTTTGCCGGAGGACTGGGGCAACGATCGCGCGCGGTGTCAGGAAGCAGGCATTCCCGATGAGGTGGTCTACCGGCCCAAGTGGCGGATCGCCCTGGATCAAGTGGAAGAGGTCATCGGCGACGGGGTGCGTTTTTCGTGGCTGACCTTCGACGAAGAATACGGCAGCGTGCCGGCCTTCTGGTTCGGTTTGGACCGACTCGGTCAGCGTGGGATCGGCGAAGTGCGTGCGAATTCCCGTTGTTGGCCCACCCGGCCGCACTGTCGATCGACGCAAGCCGCCCATGCCTCCAAGCGCGTGGACAATGTGTGCCGCTACAGCCCGGTGTTCACGCGGAAGAAATGGCGCCGGATCACGATCAAGGACACCACACGCGGCCCGATGGTGTGGGAGATCAAGACCGCACGGGTGCACCTGGTGGATGCGTCGGGGCCGGTGTCGCAACCGACGGATCGGAAGTATTGGTTGATTCTGGCTCGCAATCCGGCGACGGGCGAAATCAAGTATTTCGTCAGCAACGCCTCGGCGAACACGCCGTTGGGAGAGATGCTCCAGGTGGCGTTCTCGCGTTGGCATGTGGAGAAATGGTTTGGTCGGGCCAAACAGGAGGCGGGATTCGGTGCGTTCGAAGTTCGGACCTACACCAGCCTCATGCGGCACTGGCTATCTTCACGGATGGCGATGTACTTCCTGGCCGCCGAGACGCAGCGGCTTCGGGGGGGAAAATCCGCAGATCACGCTCGAGCAGGTGGCCGACGCGGCAAACATCTTGGCCACCGTACTGTGGAAACACCAGCGTCACTCGCCGACCCACGTTGCCGCGTGCTGCCGGTACTATCAGGAACGTAATGAAGCGTCATACCGAAGCCGACGCAAGCGTGGAAGACGTAAAAAGAGAAAGTAGCGCTGCCATATTAAGGCGTTTACCACCCAGATGTTGGCCCCGTCGAAGGCCACGCCAATAGGCCCGATGCCCACGCTGAAGGTGCCCAGCACCGCCCCGTCGCTGGCCCGCAGCTTGGTCACGGTGTTGCTGACCAGGTTCGCCACCCAGATGTTGGCCCCGTCGAAGGCCACGCCTCCAGGGCTGCTGCCCACGTTGAAGGTCACGCCGGATTCATTGGCCTCGTACCAGCGAAGCAGGGCGATCTGGAGCGGATTGCGGGCTCCCGTGCCCACGGTGGCGATCGCCGCGCTGGACTGCACCGTGCCGTCGGGGAACTTGAAGCCGCCGCTGGTCGAGTGGATCGTCCCGGTGACCTCGAGCTTGGCGTTGGGGCTCGTCGTCCCGATGCCGACGAATCCTGTTGTCGTGTCAACCTCAAGGGCATTGGGTGGCCCGACGCCTTCCCATGCGCGGAGCGTGTACGGAGCCGGGGTCAGCTCCACCCGAGGGTCCAACGTTTCCAGCGCGCAAGCCGTCGTCGGGCAGCAGACCTTGATGCCCAGCCAGCGGGCGTCGCCGTTAAAGGCCCCGCTACCGAAGTCGATCGCGACGGTGAACAGGCCGTCGTCGACACTGACGCCGGAGGCCGATTGAGGCGAATTGCCCTTCTTGGAACCGGCGGCCAGGGCGTCCCACAGGATGAACTCAAAGTCGCACGTGGCGGTCACCGGCCCGCCGCCGTCCTCGAGGAAGCCCTGATAGGTGAACGCCGTGCCCATGTCGGCTGCAGACGCGCCGGCGGTAGTAAGCACCAACCCCAAACCCAAACCAAGCAACAACCTTTGACCTGTCTTCATCCTGCACCTCCAATCCTTCCCAGAAAGATGACAAACTTGGGGGTGACACCGAAAGGCGTGATGGGCCCGGGAGTCCCCTCCACAATCCAAGCACGACAACCAGGGTAACAAAGGCTGAGACGAGATTCAAACATTTATTGATAGTTTTATAGTCGATTATGCCGTTCAAAACTCTCGTTTTTGACGCAATAGTGTCCATCGAAACGCGCCGGTTTGCTTGATAACAAGCACGAAGAGCCGCTCGACCCTTTCGTCGGCCTCAGCGCGATCGCCGGCGGCGGCAAGAGGTGTCGGACACGCTTTGAGCCTGGAACCCACCGGCAAGATGTCGGTGATTACTGAGGGGCCGGGTAGAGTGGGTTGGAGCCTATCTCTGTAGGTCGATGATTCCCGTTTCCCGGCACTTTCGGCAAAGAGAATCTTTGCTCTACCGGATAACGAGGATCTTTGCCCTACCGGGTAGTGAAGATTCTTACCCTACCGGGATAGGCGCTCAAATGGCGTTGGGGAACGCATCGGGCGTATGGCGGCTAAGGACGCCGAGTTCCTCACCGAGGCGTCGGATCGTGACGTCGAACGCACCATCCTCATCGTAGCAACCGAGTTTCAGCGCGTCGCGCGTCGTCAGGACTCGATCCATCCGAACCGGCGGATGTTGCAGGATCAGATCGCGCCACCGTTGAAGATCGGCGCGATCCTCGGGCGTTTGCAGGTCGATGCGTCGAAGGCTGTTTTTCGTCGGCATGGTGGTCTTCCCGTCGGCCGACCGGCATGTGAGAATGGGCTCAGCTTGCCGGGCCGCCGAAGTTCGTTGCTGCGCGAGAACTATCGGCGTGCCCGGGGCGACGAATTAGCGGGTTCCGATATCTACGCACAGGATCGCGTTGGACGTGACTTTTGCATCAAGGCGACGAGACATCGGCCTGCTCAACCGGTTGAGTCTTTCGCTTGACACAGCCGGGCCTCTTGACCGATAACCTTTATAATAATGGATACTAATGTTGAAACGGTGACGCCTGTGGACACCGGTCCCAGCGGCTTTGCTGTTGCGTGTTGTGTAGGGGTTTCGATGCGAAGATTTTTTCTGGCGGGTTTGCTGCTGCTGAGCGGAGGGCTCGGCTGCGCATCGAACGACCCGGTCCTGCACTCGTCCGTGATTGCGCAGCACCGAGACCGTCCACCCCGACATTATGAGGTGTATCGCCCGGCGCCTGAGCCGGTGAGACTGCCCTCGGCGACCCCCAGGCCCACGGCGCGTTTACTGACCGGTACATGGAACCCGCGTTCCAGGCGTATCAGCTCGCGCTGGACGACGATTGTCATTCACCACAGCGCCACGCCACGCGGCAGCGCCAAGACGTTTGACAAATACCACCGTCAAAAGGGTTGGGACGGGCTGGGCTATCATTTCGTCATCGGCAACGGTACGGAAACCCGGGACGGCGTCATCGAGGTCGGCCCGCGTTGGAACCTCCAGAAACACGGCGCCCACTGCAAGACGCCGGACAACTACTACAACGAGCATGGAATCGGCATCTGCCTGGTCGGCGATTTCACGAAAAGCGGCCCCACGAGGAAGCAGTTGGACTCCCTGGACCGTCTTGTCCGGTTTCTTTGCCTTCGGTGCCGCATTCCCGCTGGACGAGTGGTGACGCATCATTCGATCAACCGCAAGACGGTGTGTCCGGGTCGAAACTTTGCGATCGCGCGCGTGCGTCGAACGGTAGGGTCGCGAGCCGCCGCCGGCGCACGATAGTGTTTCTTCTCGCATCCAAATGGGTGGGCGCTAACGCTCTGTAAACCTTGCACTAAGGGGTTGTTTCATGGGAGGGCGAAGCTCCTGCTTAGGTGCCCAAACCATCCTGAGCCTCGTCCACGGCAGAGCCTTGCCAAGGTGTCCGACTATCGTGGATTCTAAACCGCAACCCCGTATGAGCCGATGGTTAAAAGCAACCGATAATCCCGTGGTCACCGTCCCATAAGCCGGGTCGTCGATGGCCTGTACCGTGCAACCTGTTGACTCGAACGGATCGTTCGGAAAGCAAACCGGGTCTCTGAATCCGAGGCTTGGTGTAGGAGCAGAAGAATGTCAAAACGACGTCCCGGTACCCGATTCGTCCGAGCCATGATGGCACTGGCTGTGGGCGGTTCCGCATTACAACTCAGCGGCTGCGACCCGAACGTTCGCGCCGCTTTACTCGGGGGGTTGCAGCAAACCACCCAAAGCCTGTCGACGGCGCTGATTTCCGCCTTCTTCCTGAGCCTTCAGGATGATAGCGACCTGGCCGGCGGCCTCACCACGACCTGATGCTCCGTCAACCTTGAGCGGACGGGTTCGGTGTGGATTCGCGATACAGGTTGTGGCGATCGATGTACTCTGCCACGCTTGGCGGAACCAGGTAGCGAATCGACCGCCCCAGGCGAACCCGCTTTCGGATCTCGGTTGAGGAAATGTCAACCAGCGGGGTCTGGATGAGATCCGCGCGAAGCCTTTCGATCCGGTCGTCTCCCAGCAGCGATCGAAGCTCCGTCCAATCGATACGGTCGAAGCCGGGGCGGCCCGCCGTTACGACCCGGCAGCGATCCACAAGTTCTTCAACACGGTGCCAGGTGGCTAGTTCAGCCAGAGAGTCAGCCCCGATCATCCAGCAGAGCACGGTTTCCGGCCCGAAGTGCTCGCGGAAATGCGACACGGTTTTGATGGTGTAGCTGGGTTCTTTGCCCTTCAGGTCGAAATCGTTTGGCTCGAATAACTCTTCTCCCTCAATCGCCAGCCGGATCATCTCGGCCCGATGCGCACCGGAAAGCAGATCTTCGGGATTCTTATGAGGCGGCTGAGCGGTCGGCAGAAGAATCACCCGACCCAGATCGAGCCGCTCAGCCAGCGCCCGCGCTACGATCAGATGCCCGCAATGAATCGGGTTAAAGCTGCCACCATATAGGCCAATTCGCTCCGCCATGCCGATAGTGTACGTCGATTGGCCAGCGAGAGAAAAGACGGCGAGATCGTCCGGCAAGCAAGCCGTAACGGAATCAGTAATAATCCCATTGATCCCCGTCGCACCGGGGTTCAACCGTTGAAACGCACAGACCACAAACCGGCTACAATGGATCATGAACAGGCGGTCGGGTGCGATGGCGAATTCAGAGGATGCAATATCGGCGCCGAAAGCGGGCGTCAACGAAACAACGCGGCGGCGCTTCCGCGCTGGGCGGCTGCTGGTTATCGCGAGTCTAAGCTATTTGGGAGTGTGCGGTTTGATCCACCTGTTGCAATCACGCCTGATCTACTTTCCCACGCGCGCGTATGACGCCACGCCGAAGGACATCGGGTTGGAGTTCGAGGATCTGACCCTGACGACGGACGACGGTGTAGCCATCGCCGCGTGGTACATTCCCTGCGCCGGCGCGAAAGCGAGTCTTATCTTCTGTCACGGAAACGCGGGGAACATTTCCGACCGACTGGAGTCCGTGGCGGTTTTCAACCGCGCGGGTTACAACGTGCTGCTGTTTGATTACCGAGGCTATGGCCGCAGCGAAGGCCGACCCACGGAGGAGGGCACCTATCGGGACGCCGAAGCAGCCTGGGATTTCCTCGTCAACAACAAGGGCCAATCCGCTGACCGGATCGTGGTGTTCGGGCGGTCCCTGGGAGGGGCTGTTGCCATCGAACTGGCCAAGCGCCGTACGCCGGCTGCTCTGGTCGTCGAATCCAGCTTTACGAACCTGCTGGACATCGGCCGATTGCATTACCCATTGCTGCCCGTGCGCTGGCTGCTCAGCTATCGCTACGACTCGCTCGGCAAAGTTCCGCACATCCTTTGCCCGAAGCTATTCATTCACGGGGCGGAGGATTCGCTGGTTCCGCTTGCTAACGGCCGGACCCTGTTCGCAGCGGCTGCCGAACCCAAAGAGTTCCTCGAAACGCCGGGCGGGCACAACACGGGGGGCTTTATCCAATCTCCCACCTTCACCGCACGATTGACGGATTTCCTGGATCGGGCCCTGAGCGGCCAAATCCACTAGAGCGAGCTCTTTTTTTCTGCAGTGACCCAACGACCATTTGCCCCGAGAGATTTCCCCGAAATGGCGACATACGATGAATGAGAACGCTTTGACACACCCCCATCATCCCAGGCTGGACGAGGATGGCCTGTGACACTTTAGGCGCAGACGCCGGGAGGGGTAGGGCAAAGATCATCTTTGCCCATCCTCCAGCGAGCCGTGAATCTCAGGCGTCATGACGGCTGCGGCCGAAACGGAGCCTCACCCCACACTGAACGCACTTATCGCCAATGGCCCGCAGAATGTGTCATCAACCTTTTCAGAACATCGTGGAAACGTGTCGCTTGAGTTCCTATACTGTAGCGTGAGGGGATCCGATAAACGGCCTGGAGGTCTGTGGAATCACAGCGGCATGGGTCTGGAAATCGATGCCGCAGGTCAGGGGCGCCCTACTCGGAAGAAGCTGGCAAGCACAGGCTCGCAAATGCAGGCAGTGCCGGCTGGCTGCTCGGGTTCGCTACGGGGCGCACAAGAAGACAGGAGCCGATGATCGGGGACGAAACATTACCCATCGCACCGATCGTGGCTGACTCGGCACCACGATTGCAGTTGGTTGTTCAATCGGGCTCGCAGGCGAGCAAGACAATTCCCTGTCGCCGGATTGTGACCCTGCTGGGCACCCGCCCCGGATGCAAAATCAAGCTTCAGCACGCAAGCGTCTCGCCTGTTCACCTAGCCCTGGTCAACAACGGTGCCAAGATATTCGCGGTTGACCTGCTTTCCCACCGTGGCGCCAAGCTCAACGACCTGAAAATGGAGCAGGAAGCACTTCAACACGGCGATGTGATCGACGTGGATCCCTGGGAGTTTCGCATCGAAGTCCGGCAGGGTCGAACGAATGGCCAGGCCGACGCTCATCCGATTGAGCTTGACCAAACTCCGGATGTTGTCGCGATGGAACACCTCGACAGCGGTCGTATTTTGCAACTCAATCGTGAAATCTGCGTGATCGGAAGACGAAGCGGGTGCGACATACACATTGCCGATGATCGCGTGTCCCGCGTTCATGCCCTGGTGCTGAACTATTTCGGTCACCCAGCCGTATGCGACCTGCTCAGCGAAACCGGGACGTTCGTCAACGACGAGCGCGTAACCTACCGGGCGCTCAAGGATCAAGACATCATCAGCATCGGTGAGTCACGGTTTCGCGTCCGACTGGTCGGCTCCAAAGTGGGCGAGCCGGCGAGCAAGACGCCGGAATCGGCGCCACCGGCCATTCAACTGGTGGATGAGGAAGTCGGTCCCGACCTGGTGGACATCCAAGCCGTCGAAGGCTCCCAACGGTGGCACGTGGCTGACAGCCTTGAAAAGACCGCACGCAGCAAGAAGAAAACCCGCATTTCATCAGGCGCTTAAGAAATCCGAGCCGCAAGCTCTACCTCGCGCGATATTCCCATTGCTTCGACCGTTCGTAACCCTGTTTGGTGAATCGCCTATGGGTTGGCGATCGCCAAGGGAGGGCGAAGCTCCCGCTGAGCCGTGGGGTAGCGCTAAGGATGCGCAATGGGTAAGGCAAAGATGATCTTTGCCCTACCCATCCATGGATGACCGCCGACCCGTCGATTGAAGATTGACAGAGCACCGGATCGAACGGGCACTCGGATTACCGGGCTGATCCCGCTAACCAACCGGGTTGAACCTGTTTTCTACAAGGAAGCCAGCCAGGCGGCCAGATCGTCGGCGTCCTGCTGTGTAACTCCTTCGACCGTTACCGGGTGCTGCATGACACCGGTAAGATGATCCAGGATCTCGTTGCTCTCTTCACCGACGAGCGAAGGAGCGTCCAAGGCGCAACCGCCAATGGCGTCCGCACAATGGCACGCGCCACAGTTGTTGGCTACAAAGAACGCCTCGCCTGCCGCCGGATCGCCCGCCGCACCGTTATCCCCGTCTCCGTCTCCGTCATCTACACCATTGCCGTTATCCCCGTCTCCGCCGTTTCCGTCATCTACACCATTGCCGTCATCTACCGGCGCCTCGGGCAGCGATTGAGCGTAAGCGCCGAGGTCGGCCACGTCCTGTGTGGTCCCGCCGTCGGCAACCGATGCGGACATGGCGGTTCCCGGCTGACCGAAACGCACCTTGTGCTGGAACTCCCAGGGGTTTTCGTTTGCGATCAAGCCCACGAACTCATCATGCTCGTCGGGATCCGCTCCGGGAGGCGCCAGCAGCCCATCCGCACCGTGGCATACGGTACAGGCGGTGCCCGTCCCGATGCCGGAGTCGTAGAGCGTCTGCCCGTTATCCAGATTTCCGACGAACGCTGCGGAGGCGTCAATCAGATCGTCCGTGTCGATTTGCCCTTCGAGCACAAACTTCGCCAGATCCCAAAGGTCGTCGTCACTTAACCCGGCATTACCGTAACCATGGTCGGTCTTGATTAGGTCGAAGGCTTCCGAAGCTGATCGGGTCGTGCCGAAGATGCCGGCAAACCCGGTTCGATGGCTCCCCGAACCGTAGGCGCCATCCAAACCCTTGTAGTCCCAACCGTGACATTCCTTGCAGCGCCACGTTGTGGATCCCATGCGCGTGTTGGACTGGGTATCCGGGCGGGACGCCCAGAGCGGATGATCCTCGGTGGGTTCAGCCGCCGTTACGCCCGCCACCTTCCACCACTTGTCATAGAGTGCGCCGCCTCGGGCGGCATCGGCGTCTAGAAACCCCTGGGCCGGACCGTCACCATCGCCGCCGTTGCCATCGCCATCGTCGCCGCCGTCGGGCGGCGGCATCACGGGACATCCACCCAGAAGCGGGCATAGCGCAAACGCGACAACGTACATGGGTAGAAGACTTGGACTCTTTTTCATTATCTGCCTCCTGTTATAGAGGGAACCATCAGGGGGGCCGTTCATGGTGCGACACACCACGCTGGTGCCGACGCACAACCGGCCCAAGATACTACGTATGCCACGATAACGAGTTCACCAATGGGTGCACGGCTCGTTGCGACTACAGGTCTCTTAACCGTTATGTTAAAGAGAAGAATCCAGGTCGTCAACGATCCCGATCCAAACAGCAGCGGCGTCAGGATCGAGCGCAAGACCGCACGCATTTGTCTCAGCTTGACACGTTCCCGGCGGTTCCACCGGTAACCGGTGAGACGCGCTATTCCATGTGGCCGTCAGGTCTTGATGAGCGTAAGCAGCATGACCACCGGCGTCTTCGCCTTGATGCTGTGCGGCAAATTTGGGCGCATGTACACCCACGTGCCGGGCCGGGCCTCTATTTCCTCATCCCCCAGCGTCAGGTGCGCCTCGCCCTGAAGGAAGTGGAGTATCGCCGGCATGGATGCGGTATGTTCCGACAGTTCCTCGCCCGCGGCGAAACCGAACCAGATCGCCTTGATCCGGTCATCGCTGTAGAGAGTGCGGCTCAACGTGCCTTGAGTAGGGACTTCTTGAAAGCCGGCCAGGTCGACCACGTGATGGGATGCCTCGTTCATTCGTCCACCTCACTTGTTTTTGCGGCGACCAACATGATCGCAGCCAGATTCGAACGCACGTTCTTGAACACCTTGCGCATCGCCATAACCCGATGCCGCGCGTCCCGGTCTTTCAACAGGTTCCAACCGAAGCGCAGTGCGCCGAACAAACCTTCGTCGGCGATCAGCCGTTTCGGTTCCAACAGGTGCATCGGCGCGCGGGTCTCTTCGCGAATCACAAACCCTTGGGACACCAGCAATTGCCGCCACCCGGAGGCGGTGGGAATCTGAACGCCGTGATGAATCGCGTGGGCCATCTGCTTCTCTATTTCTTCCCGCGTGTGCCCGCTTACGTCGTCGGGCACGACACAAAGCTCGTGGATTCCATAACGCCCGCCCGGCTTGAGAATGCGATACGCCTCACGAAGGATTCGGAGCTTTCGTTCCGGCGTTTGCATGGAGAGCATCGCCTCGCCATAGACGACGTCGTACTGGCCATCGGTCAGGCCGGTGTCTTCCGCGTGGCCGAGGACGCATCGCTGATCCGGGCCGTCGAGATGGCGGCGGACAATGGCGGCGGCGGCTTCGTCTCGTTCAACGCCCGTGTAGGACGCCGGTTGGCGGCTCAGGGCGAGTTTCGCGGTGGCGCCCAAACCAGGCGCGAACTCGACGATCCGGTCGCCGGGCCCGATGGCCAAGGCGTCGATCAATTGTCGGGTCAGTTGGAGACCACCCGGTCGCAAGACCTTCTTGCCGAGCCGGGCCAAGAGCCAATGACCAGGCATCTTGGCTGCCGTCATGTTCTCGCCGGGGGTTTGGGTCACGGTCGATCTCCTTGAGCATTCATCACCCAAGTGTAGCGTCGCGGCTTGTCCCCTGCGCACCGGCACGCCGGATTACCCAGCGCCGCCCATAAGGGGCGCCGCCACACTTGATCGTTAGATGCCTTTAGCAAAGGAGCAATGGGCGTGCGGCACAGCCAGCCACACTCCCCTCCTCTTTACGGTAAGCTCATATGCCGGTCGCGTGGCGGCGGCGGAAATGCCCATCCTCTCGACCAAGGCCGCAAGGATTCTAACCTGCCTTGCCGTATATCATCTGGTGACGCTTTATATTTGTACGTGACCGCTCGCCAATTGCCAACGACAAAACGATCAAACCTTACAAGATTTTGCCAGAAACACAACGAATACTGTTGACTTTATGCCGAAATATTGTAATAATTAAGCGCCGGGCCACGTTAGGAGGTAGCCCAGCAGGATCCTGTGAGGATCTTGCTGGTGGCCCTTAGTGGGGATACAGGAGAAGAGAGCAATGGCTGAGCAGGCTATTTCGGCGTCCGACCTGCGGGATAGGTCCGCAGAGTTACTTGAGAACGTCAATCGCGGGAGGGTTCTGATTAGGAAACACGGCGAGGATCGCGCTTATCTAATCAGCGTGCGGGAATTGCGCGCCCTGGAAGAAACTATCGCGGTGCTGGACAACCAAAGGCTAATGGCAAGCATCCGTCAAGGCTTGGACGACATGGAGGCTGGAAAAGTGCAGGACGCCAACGAATCCTTTGCTGAGCTTGATGCGGAGTTTCGTGCTGAGGAGTGATTCACCGTGTCA